>NZ_RDSM01000016.1 GCF_004115155.1 Granulicella sibirica | reverse complement strand
GACAGAAGCAAGCGACAACTCATTGGACGTACCTGGAGCACATGGCGACAAGGTATCCTGAGGTTCAAGTCCTTTCTGATCGCATCTATGTAAAGGATGGCTTCTGCTATACGGCAGCCGGTGGCACTTCTGCGATCGATCTTGCTCTTGCGCTGGTGGAAGAGGACCTAGGAACCAACGCTGCCGCGGAAGCTGCGAAACATTTGCTATTGTTTCTCCGCCGATCAAGTACCCAACCACAATTGAG
>NZ_RDSM01000015.1 GCF_004115155.1 Granulicella sibirica | reverse complement strand
CCGTGAACGTGATGGCCGTCCCATGAGGTGCCGGGTTGAGTGACGACGTGATCGTGGTGGTGGTTTTCGCTTCAGCGATCGTCTCCGCCAGCACAGCAGAGATGCTCGCCGCATCGTTCGCGCTCCCGCCATAGTCCGCGGTGATGGAAGCGTTGCCGACGGGGAGAGTGCTGATCGCAAGAGCGGCCACACCTGCGGTGTTCAGCGCGCCAGCACCGATGACCGTGGAACCGTTCTTGAAGGTAACCGTTCCGGTCGGGATTGCTCCCGAGGCGGCAACAACCTTGGCCGTGAACGTGATGGCCGTCCCATGAGGTGCCGGGTTGAGTGACGACG
>NZ_RDSM01000014.1 GCF_004115155.1 Granulicella sibirica | reverse complement strand
GTTCCTCTCCTCGGCTTGAAATCATGCGGCAACCTGGAAGAGGCGATTCACAAAGCGAATCTCATGGTGGACACCTTGTTTGCAGGTGAGACAATGGCCGCGTCGGATCATCCGCATGATCTCAAAGCCTTTGATGGTGGCGGTCGCGGTCTTCATGGTTTGGAAGCCTCGAGTCGGTCGAATCACTCTCTTGAGCGCGCCATGATCTGCCTCGATGATGTTGTTCAGGTACTTCGACGTCCGGTGTTTTGTATCGCCGGCCAGCTTTCCATCGCGCTTCAGCCGGTCGATTGCTTCAGGATACGAAGGGAGCTTGTCAGTCGTGATCGATGTCGGTGGCCAGTCCCGCATCGTGGCCGCAGCTTTGCTCAGGAAACGGTAGGCAGCGCGGATGTTTCGTCGCTCCATCAGCATGAAGTCGATCAACCGGCCAAACTTGTCTACTGCTCGAAACAGGTACTTCCACCTGCCGCCGACTTTAACGTAGGTTTCATCGACCCGCCAGGATTGTGAGCCATAGCGCTGGTAGGCCCGTACTCGTTTCTCGAGCTCAGGCGCATACCGATGAACCCATCTCATGATCGTGGACGGGTTCACTTGAACTCCGCGCTCCTGCATCATCTCCGTCAAATCCCGGTAGGAGATCCCGTACTTGCAGTGCCAACGAACGCAAAGCAAAATGATCTCGACCGGGAAACGACGCCGCTTAAACATGAAACATCGTATTGCCCCGAGCCAGCAGCGGGTTATTGCAACAGTGCC
>NZ_RDSM01000013.1 GCF_004115155.1 Granulicella sibirica | reverse complement strand
AGAGGTGGCTCGGGGAAACTGAACAAGGGCTTAGGTGGAGGATCTCGTCTGAAGTGGCCTAAGATGGCCTGAAAGAGGAGATGGAATGAGCAGACGTCCCCGTCGGAACCACACAGCGGCATTCAAGGCGAAGGTGGCCTTGACGGCGTTGAAGGGTGAGAAGACGCTTTTGGAGTTGGCGCAGCAGTTCGACGTGCATGCCAACCAGATCACACAGTGGAAGAGCCAGTTGCTGGAGGGAGCGGCTGGCGTATTTGGCGGCGATGCGAAGGCGGAGCCGGCTGAGGCCGCGGTCGATGTGAAGACACTTCACGCCAAGATCGGGCAGTTGACGCTGGAGAACGATTTTTTAGAAGGGGCGCTCACGAAGGCCGGGCTTCTGAGCGCAAGAAGATGATCGACCGCGAGCACAAGCTGTCCATCAAGCGTCAGGCGAAGATTCTGGGGATCGGCCGGGGCACAGCGTATTACACGCCGCGTCCGGTCTCTGAAAAAGACCTGCTGTTGATGCGAAAGCTGGACGAGCTGCATCTGAACTACCCGTTCGGGGGCAGCCGGATGTTGCGCGATCTGCTGCGTCAACAGGGACATGACGTGGGCCGTCTGCACATCGGAACCCTGATGAAGAAGATGGGTATCGAGGCCATCTACCGCAGACCGAACACGTCAAAGCCCGCGCCAGGACAAAGGATTTATCCCTATCTGCTGCGGGAAGTGGCGGTGACGCGGCCCAACCAGGCATGGGCCATGGATATCAGTTATATTCCGATGGCGCGTGGCTTCGTCTACCTCGCCGCCGTGGTGGACTGGTTTAGCCGCAAGATCCTGAGCTGGAAGCTGTCGGTCACGATGGATGTCTCGTTCTGCCTCGAAGCTGTTGAAGAGGCGCTGTCGAAGCATGACAAACCGGAGATCTTCAACACCGATCAGGGGAGCCAATTTACCAGCGAGGCCTTCACGGAGCATCTCAGGAAGAACGAGATCCAGATCAGCATGGACGGGAAGGGATGCTGGCGCGACAATGTCTTCGTGGAACGGATATGGAGAACGATCAAGTACGAAGAGGTGTACCTCCGGGCCTACGGATCGGTCCAAGAAGCCAGAACCTCCCTGGGGAAGTACATCGTGTTCTACAACCAGACTAGACCCCACTCCAGCCTGAAAGGAAAGACACCCAATCAGGTCCACCTCAACCGCCTGCCAGAAACCATGGCAGCCTAACCAAGACAGACCCTCCACCTAAGAATCACCGGAATCTGTTCAAACAAACCGAGCCACCTCT
>NZ_RDSM01000012.1 GCF_004115155.1 Granulicella sibirica | reverse complement strand
CGCTTTCGTATACTCCGCTCACACACGGAGCAGGGTGTTCCGCTTACAAGAACGGCGCAAGCAGCAGGCGTTGGTTTGCGAACTATTGAGCGATGGCTCGCTCAGTATCGCGCTGATGGTTTGACTGGGCTCGTGCGGCGGACCCGTGAGGATCGAGGAGGCCGCAGGCTGCCAGGTGAAGCGGTGGAACTGATCGAAGGACTGTTCCTCAAGATGCCACGACCTTCCGCCGCCTCTGTCTTTCGGCGTGTGCTCACATTTTACAAAGAGCGGCAATGGCCTTCGCCTTCGTACAGCACTGTCTATGCCGTCATCTCCAGGCTTGATCCGGGGATGATCACGCTGGCCCATGAAGGTCCTGCTAGCTTCCGCGACAAGTTTGAATTGGTACATCGCCATCGTGCCAGTCGTCCAAATGCAGTCTGGCAGGCCGGTCACACGCAGCTCGACCTGCTCATTCGGGACGCGAGCGGCAAGCCAGTGAGACCTTGGCTGACCACGGTTATCGACGACCACTCTCGCGCTCTGGCCGGATATTCGGTCTTTGTAGATGCACCGTCCGCTTTCCAGACATCGCTTGCGCTTGGTCAAGCGATCTGGAGAAAGGCCGATCCGCTCTGGGCTGTGTACGGTATCCCAGACGTGCTCTACGTTGACTACGGCAGCGACTTTACAAGCAAACACCTTGAGCAGGTAGCTGTGGACCTGCATTTCGAGCTGGTCTACTCGACCATCGCCCGTCCTCAAGGGCGAGGCAAGATCGAGCGTCTATTCGGAACTCTCAATACCGAGTTGCTGCCAGAGCTACCCGGCTACCTCATGCACGGCAAGCCGGCAACTGAACCCACGCTGTCCCTGGCGGAACTGGACCGCGCGCTCGGCACCTTCTTGGTCGGTACCTACAACGCCCGAACCCATCGCGAGATTCGGCTTCCGCCCCAAACCGCGTGGTCTGGTGACAGCTGGCTGCCTCGCACGCCGAACAGCCTTGAAGATCTGGACCTGCTGCTGATTTCGGTCGCAAAAGCCCGCACGATTCACCGTGACGGCATCCACTTTCAGGGAATCCGATACATGGACCCCACCCTGGCCGCGTACGTGAAAGAGGCCGTCACAATTCGCTACGACCCGCGCGATGTTGCTGAAATCCGTGTCTTTCACCGGAACCGCTTTCTCTGCCGCGGTCAGTCCCGAGCATTGTGGTCAGGCAATTACGTTGAAAGACATTCAGGCCGCGCGCTCGAATCATCGTCGTGCACTTCGCGGGCAAATCAGGGAACGCGTTACACCGGTTGCAGAGTTCCTCGCACCGCACACTACCGCAGCGATGACGCCTGCCCCTAAGCCCACGGCTACCGAACCTCAAAAGCCGAAACTACGCACCTACCGGGAGGACCTTGTATGAGAACAAGTAAAGCGCCTCGCCGTGCGGAGCCCTTCATCGTCACCAAAGAGCACCGACGGTTCCTGGAATTTGCCAATGCCGTTCGTAAGGAGCGGTTTATCGGCCTTTGCTACGGTCCTGCCGGCGTGGGCAAAACGCAGTCGGCCAGACGCTACGCTCACTGGCAAACAGTAGAGCCGCTCCTCACTCGCTGGGGACCTCGCGATGATACGGACAAGAAGGTATACGCAATACTCGCCAAGTCTCGCGTCCTCTTCTTTACCCCGGATGTTCGAGCTAATTTCGGCACGCTTCGGCATCAGCTCGACGAGCTACTAGGCCGCATCAACGTGTGCATCGATCAGAATACGGGCAAGACGACGCGCACTCTGCCCTGGGAGTACGTGGAGTTGGTCATCCTCGACGAGGCGGAACGCCTCAACACGATCGCCCTGGACTATCTACGTGACCTCTTC
>NZ_RDSM01000011.1 GCF_004115155.1 Granulicella sibirica | reverse complement strand
GCGCACTTATGTTGTGTTCGCAGTTATGTTGTGTAGCGGCTGCGAGGGGCCGTCTTCATTGGGCTTGCCGATTCTGGACGCAACATAACGAGATGAAGGTGGCGATACTGGGCGGATTGATTTCACCCAGGGAGACCACCATGTTCGATCATCTATTCACGCGGCAAGCCGCGATTGCCCACCACCAGTTCTCACCCTTTGCAGCCGAACGTCAGCTTTACCTGAAGCACCTCGTGGAAGAGGGGCGCTCGCGGAAGACTGTGCGTAACATCGCGCAGCTCCTCGTTGTCGTCGTCCGGCATCTTCGGCTCGACCGACCCGAGATCACCCTTGCTGAGATCGAAGCTGCCGCAGTCGAGTGGGCTGGGACGGCGTACCGCTCTCGAAGATGTCTCCACGTTGGCGAACGGCAGTTCGTCTATCACGCAGCAGGTTTGCTTCGGCTGCTTGGGAGGTTCCACGAGTCACGACCGGAAGTCGCCTATGCCGCACGGCTCGCGGACTTTCTTCATTTTCAGCGGCATGAACGGTGCCTTTCGCCAAGCACTTTGCATCACTACGAGATGTGCGTCGGGGAGTTCCTGAACTGGATCGCCCGGCAGCGCAAGCCGCTGGAAGAGGTTAGCCTCGAAGATATCTCCGAGTACTTCCAGGCGCTTGCGCAACGCAAGCTGAAGCGGACCAGTATCGCCCTTCACGTCGCGAAGCTGCGCAACTTCTTCCGCTACGCTGAGTCGAAGCATTGGTGCCGGGCCGGTCTCGCGGCACTCGATGCGCCTCGCATTTATCGGCTGGAGAGTCTCCCGCGAGGTCCGGCGTGGAGCGATGTTCAACGGCTACTTGCATCTTGTGCAGACAACATGCCGAGCGAGATCAGGGATCACGCGATGCTGTTGGTCATAGCCGTGTACGGCGTGCGCAGCGGCGAGGTGCGCCACCTTCGCCTTGAGGATATCGACTGGGAGCGTGAGATCCTCTGCATTCGACGTCCCAAGCAGCGCAAGACTCAGCACTACCCGCTCGTCCGTGAAGTCGGGGCAGCGATCCTTCGATACCTCCGCGAGGTGCGACCGAAGTGCAAGCTGCGAGAGATATTTCTGACGTGCGTCCAACCGTATCGAACCCTCACCGCTCCGGGATTCGGCACGATGGTACGCAACCGCCTGCATCGGCTCGGACTTGTGTTGCCATGCTATGGCCCACACGCGCTCCGGCACTCTTGCGCGACGCATCTGCTGGCCGAAGGCGTTTCGCTCAAGGAGATTGCCGATCATCTCGGGCATGTCTCTCTGACCGCTACACAGATGTACGCCAAGGTCGATCTGCACGCGCTGCATGAGGTGGGCGCTCTCCCGCTCACGGGACTTGTGGAGTTCGCGGCGAACAGCGAACGGGCTGCTACGCCGATCCAGATGCGAGGCAGCATCGAAGCCCTGCGCGGCGTTGCCGCGATCAGCCTCGGAGGTCTTCTATGATCCTCTCTCAAGCGGTCGAACAGTACATCCTGCACAAGCGGTCGCTTGGCATAGGATTCCGCAGCGAAACCGTCCGCCTTCGCGCCTTCATCCAGGCCATAGGTGATTGCGAGATGCATCTCATAGAGCCGGCACCGGTGCTGCGCTTCATCGAAGGCAGCGGCCCGCTCACCACCTTCTGGTTCTCGAAGTACCACACGCTGAAGGCGTTTTATCGCTACGCTATGGCCCGCGATTACTGCGCGAGTTGCCCTCTCCCACTCAGCGTTCCGCAGAAGCCGGAGGCCTTTCAGCCTTATATCTACACCAACCAGGACATCGAGCGGCTGATCGATGCCGCCGATTCGCGGCATCGCTACCGCTGGCTGCTTGAACCACATACCGTACGCACACTCCTGCTGCTTCTTTACGGAACAGGCCTCAGGATCGGCGAGGCGCTTCATCTCACGCTGGCGGACTTCGATACAGGCACAGGCGTCCTTACTATTCGCGAGACCAAGTTCTTCAAGAGCCGCTTTGTCCCGGTTGGCAACGATCTTCGCGGCGTACTGTGCCGCTACATCGACCGGCAGTGGCCGCAGTCATTGCAGTCCGAGACGACTCCGCTTCTCGGAACCGTCAAGGGAACTCCCATCATGCGTCAGACTGCGGAACTTGTCTTCAAGCGGCTTCGTGAACAGGCAGGCGTTTCGCGCTCTGACGGTGCTACTTTCCAGCCGCGACTGCATGACTTCCGCCATACCTTCGCGGTTGTTCGCCTCGTCACCTGGTACCGCGAGGGCAAGAACGTCCAGCGGCTTCTGCCTCACCTGTCGATCTACCTTGGACACGGCGTGCTGCGCGACACCCAACGCTACATCTCCATGACCACCGAGCTGCTCCAGCAGGCCAGCCTCTGCTTCGAGCGTTACGCCAGGCCGGAGGTGCCTCATGTCTAAGTCCGGATCGTTAGGTCCATGGGTCAAGCGCTTCCTCCTCGATCATCTGGTCGAGGAACGCAACCTGAGCAGGAACACGCAACGAAGCTATCGCGACACGTTCGCACTGTTGATGCCCTATGCCGCCGCCGCGCAGAACAAGCCAGTGGATCGTCTCGATGTCTTCGACCTGTCGAGCGACGTGCTGCGCGGCTTCCTCGATCATCTCGAACAGAACCGGAGATGCTCCATCCGAACCCGCAACCAGCGTCTTGCGGCTGTTCACGCGATGGCGCGCTTCATCGCCGAACGCAGCCCCGAACATATCGCCTGGTGCAGCCAGATACGCGCCGTCCCATTCAAGCGATTCACACGGAACGAACTCTCCTATCTGGACAAGCCAGAGATGGATGCTCTCCTCGCGGCTCCCAACCGCCGCACCGAGCAAGGGTGCCGCGATCACGCGCTCCTGCTGTTCCTTTACAACTCCGGCGCTCGCGTCTCCGAAGCCGCGTCGCTGCTGATCGGCGACCTAAACCTGCGTCCCAACCAACTCGGCAACGTGCAACTGCGAGGTAAGGGACGCAAGATGCGACGGTGCCCGCTCTGGCCGGCGACCGTCGACGCACTGCTCACACTTGTTCGCAACCGGTCGGCCAACCAACCCGTCTTTTTGAACCGACTTGGCGATGCGATCACACGGCACGGCATTCACTGGATGCTTCGCAACCACGTCCGTACGGCATCGGCTTCACATCCGTCGCTGCTTCGCAGGCCGATCAGCCCCCATGCCATCCGGCACACAACCGCGACGCACCTGCTCCGCGCCGGCGTCGATATCAACACCATCCGCGCATGGCTCGGTCATGTCTCCATCGACACCACCAACATCTACGCCGAGGTCGATCTGCAACGTAAGGCCGAAGTCCTCGCCCACTCAAACGACTTCAGCACAACACCCACCACCAACCAGCGATGGAA
>NZ_RDSM01000010.1 GCF_004115155.1 Granulicella sibirica | reverse complement strand
GGTGAAATCAATCCGCCCAGTATCGCCACCTTCATCTCGTTATGTTGCGTCCAGAATCGGCAAGCCCAATGAAGACGGCCCCTCGCAGCCGCTACACAACATAACTGCGAACACAACATAAGTGCGCTTATGTTGAGCACTACATAAGCGCACGAGATGTTGCACAAGGCCGGGCGACGGACGACCACCACCAAAGTTGTCAAGGAAACCGAGGCCGAAGCTATCGCCTTTGTGATTGGCAAAGCTGTAGGTCTAGAGACGGGTTCGGCATCCGCCGATTACATCCAGCTTTATCACGGTAACGCTTCGCTCTTGGCTGAAAGCCTTGAAGTCATCCAGCAAGCCTCCGCCGTCATCCTTGCCGCATTGCAGCCACCGACCGCAGAACAGGCGGCGATGCCCGATGCAGAACTGGCGAAGGTGGCGTAATGAAGACCATCCTTCAAATCCTCAAACAGGCCGGAGGTTGGCACCACGGCCTTTATCTCAAGATCGAGAACCCGGCCTTTACGGCGTTGGTGATCGAGGCGACCGACGAATCCGGCCCGTGCGGACTTCCCGCAATCTCTGTCTGTCACTACGGCGAACAGCACGGCGATGCGATGCGTGACCCGGAGATGTGTTTCGAGTTTGGTCTTGCAGGAAAGCCACACCTAAATCCCTTCTATTACCGCAATGACTACGCAGGGGGCGAGCAGTGGAGCCGATTCATCCGAGAAGGCAACTACTGCTATCACTCGCAACTTCACGACGAACACGAACACTTCGCCAAGCTGTGGGACAGGAACCTGCGAGAGCAGGGCTTCACCGAAGCCTTCGCAAAGCAGCAGCCCACACGCGCCTAAACCGTTTTCATCCACGGAGCGGACATAAGGCAGTGCGACCGCTCCACCACCCATGCAGTGCAACCGCTCGAAAGGAGCTCGTCACCATGAACACCACCACCGTTACCAACGCCACCGAGTACCGTGACCTTCCGCTTGCGATGCTCACCGAGTCCGCCACCAACCCCCGCCGCATCTTCGAGGAGAACGCCTTGAAGGAGTTGGCCGAAACCATCCGCAGCCAGGGCGTTCTCTCTCCCTTGCTGGTTCGGCCTACCAGTGAGCGCAGCTTCGAGATCGTCTTCGGCGCACGGCGTTACCGCGCCGCCCAACTTGCCGAAGTCGCCACCGTGCCCGTTCGCATCAAGAACCTCACCGATGCCGAAGTATTGGAGGCGCAGTTGATTGAAAACCTCCAGCGCCGTGACGTTCACCCGATGGAAGAAGCCAACGGCTTCCGCGCCCTCCTCAACTTGGAGGAGCCGAAGTACAGCGTCGAACAGATTGCCGCGAAGACGGGCAAGAGTCCGGTGTATGTCGCCGCACGGCTGCGCTTGACCGAACTGTCGCAGACCGTCGTGGATGCGTTCTACCGCGAGGAGATAGGCGTCGGCCATGCGCTCTTGCTGGCGAAGCTCCAGCCAGCCCAACAGGAACAGGCACTCGCGGCTTGCTTCAAAGAGGATTGGAGCGCGGGAGGCCAGAAGGCCAAACGCATCCTGCTCCCCGTCCGTAGTCTGCATTTCTGGATTGAGACGAACATTCTTCTCATCCTCAAACTCGCTCCCTTCGACAAGCGCAATGCGGAGCTAGTTCCAGCGGCGGGGAGTTGCGTGGATTGCCCCAAACGGACAGGACACAATAAACTCCTCTTTCTGGACATGGGCAAACAGGACGCTTGCACCGATCCCGTCTGCTATCAGGCGAAGGTCGATGCCCACGTTGCCAAGACCCTCGCCGCCAAGCCCAAGCTCGTACAAATCAGCACGGCCTATGGACAGCAGAAGGAGGGCAGCGCGACGTTGCCGCGTAACAAGTACGTCGAAGTCCGTCCCGACAAGCCCACCAGCAAAGAAGAGGCTACCCGACCGGAGTTCAAGACGTGCAGGTTCACCACCGAAGCCATCGTGTCCGAAGGTATCGACAAGGGCGAGATTCGCAAGGTATGCGCGGAGCCAACCTGCCCGGTGCATCACCCCAAGCCGCGTTCGCAGAAGGTCGCGGATGACCCGAAAGCGAAGGCGCAGGAGGAGCGGCAGCGTAGGGAGGCCGCGATTGCCAACACGACTGGCATCCGAACCCTAGCTGCCATCGCCGAAGCCGTTCCGGTGCGGCTGATGAAACGTGACTTGCTCTTCGTCGCCGAACGCCTGGCATCCTTGCTGGATGAAAACCGTCTGTCCATCGTTGCCCGCAGGTACGGCATCAAGAAGACCAAAGACTCCGACTCTCTCAGCAAGCTCTTTGCAGCCTATCTCCGCCGTGCCGAAGAAAGTGTATTGGGTAGTGTCTTAGTTGAAACCACCATCCTCTACATGAGCACCCGGCATAACCCGGCTCAGGTACTCAACGAGGCCGCTGCCGTGTACAAGGTGGACACCGATGCCATTGCCGACAAGGTGAAGCGGGAGTTCGCCGCGAAAGAGAAAGTGAGGAAGGCAGTTCAGCCAGCCGCCAAGTTCGCGAAGAAAGCTGCTTAGCTACGACAGGCATAAGGGCGGCGAACCTGCCGCCCTTCGCTTGCTTTGTGTGCGCCGCAAAAACGGCGGCAGGGATACATCTGGCCGGTTTCTCCCTGCACCCATTCCCAGCTTCCTCCGGCCTTTCGCCCGCCGGCTGCGCGGCAAGGAGTCAAGTTCCTCCTCCTCGCATTCTTTCCCTCTATTGCCGGCGATCTGCTGATGGGAAGCGCGTTTCTCGCTACCTGTTTGCTATCACAAGAGCCGTCTGAGAACGCGAGAGATAGAGCGAACTCCACGCATCTTGTTTTCATCCTAGGTAACCCAGAACTGCTCGTTGAATTCGTTCCAATAGCTCAGCGGATTCGGTTTCGCGTCTTTCTCCGGCTACGTCTGTCAACGCTTTGACAATTGCCAAAATATCGGCAGCCGCCAGACTGCGTTTCCGTACCAGAGGCGCCCCTGGCAGCTTCAGCATTCTCTCTAATTGGGGCAAAACAAAGGATGAAGCGGATGAGACCAGATCGTTGAACATCTCTTGTCGCTCGGCTAAGTCTATGAGACGGGCCAGTTCAGGCCGTCTCATTTGGTTGTTGACTGCTACTTCGATGTAGAAGCGGAGCGCCGATCTGAAATCAGGTTTCGACGCGAGCGCAGTTCTCATATCGAGGAAAGGTTTCATCTGTCGTTCTATCAATGCGCTAAGAAGTGCATACTTCCCGGGGAAGTATTGATAGAGGGAACCAATGCTCACTCCCGCCATCTCAGCGATGGCATTGGTATTGAATGCCTCGAATCCCTTCGTCTCCAGAATGCGAGCAGCGGCCTCAACGATCACGTCCACCGTTTCTGCAGAACGACGCTGCAGCGGCGATTTGCGAAGGTTTACGCGCGAGGCGGGATTGATCTTTTTGGCCATAAGGAATGCGAGTACCGAAACTGAGTAATTGCTCGTAATATCAACCTTAGACAGAATACTCCGTTCCTGCTGGCCAGCAAGGGTATCGGACTCAAATTACATAGACGCAGCGAAGTGTCCTTATAGGTTTCACCAACGGTGAAGCCCGCGCTCCCTCGCGTCAGAATGGAAGTCTCAAATGAAACAACATGCGTTCAGTCGCGTTCGCATCGATGCAGAACGCCGCACAATTCACCTCTTAGCTAAGCACCAGGTCACGCCTGGGATGTTGCGCCTTCAGTTCCTGTGTGAAAATCCCGGCACGTTTCAAAGCCCATCCGCCGACGACCATGTGAAGGTTTTCCTGCCTGTAGATGGAGGCGCTTCTACCATTGCTCGTGACTTCACGCCCCGTGCGTGGGACGCGCAAGCGGGCACTCTGACAATCGACTTTGCGCTTCATCCCCAGGGCCCTGCAGTTGATTGGGCGCGGGATGCTCGCATCGGCGACAGCCTTCAAATGGGGGGACCTCGTGGATCGGCTGTAGCTCCCACCGATTTCGATTGGACACTTCTCATCGGGGATAGTACAGCTCTCCCATCGATTGCGAGACGTCTGGATGCTTTGCCGCGTAACGCGACCGTGCATGTTATCGCGATCGTTCCAGACATTAGCGAAGAGTCATATCTCGCCGAGCATGAAACGGTCGGAATCACATGGCTGCTCTCGAGCACAGACGCCGCAGTCAATCTTCACAGAGTCATCATGACCCTCGCGGGGACAAGGCTGCCGTCAGGTGATGGGTTTATCTGGATCGCAGCGGAAGAATCAATTGCACGAGGCGTCCATCGGTACGCACAGGAAACGCTTTCACACCCGAAGGAATGGATCAAGGCGTCCGCTTATTGGTCTGCCGGTAGAGCAGACGGGGGCGCGCGCATCGCCTGATCTCTTACACGATGACGTACTACACAACGAAAAGTGACTTCTCTGTGGCTACTTCAGTTTCCATCCCGTCGCAACAACCTGAGAGAACGCGCATCAATCCATGGCTGCTGGCAGCGACCGTTCCGCTTGCGGCTTTCATGGAGTTGCTGGACACCACCATTGTGAATGTCGCGGTTGAACATATTGCCGGCGATCTATCCGCAAGCATCGATGAAGCAACGTACGTCCTCACTTCTTACCTTGTAGCGAATGTCATTGTGCTCCCATTGAGCGGCTATCTGACAGGACTCCTTGGCCGCAAGAACTACTATCTGTGGAGTGTTGTGGTCTTCACGGTCGCCTCTGCTCTTTGCGGGTTTGCTCCTTCCCTCGGTCTCCTCGTGTTCTTCCGGGTGATCCAGGGTTTAGGAGGCGGCGGTCTACAACCTGTGTCTCAGGCTATCCTGATCGACTCGTTTCCTGCCGAACGGCGCAGCACGGCACAGGTGGTTTTTTCGGTCGTCTCCGTGGTCGCACCAGCCCTGGGACCTACGCTCGGTGGTTGGCTCACGGACAACTACAGCTGGCGCTGGGTCTTCCTGGTCAACATCCCAATCGGAATTCTGGCGTTCGTCCTGAACTCAAGGCTCCTCGAAGACCCACCGCAACTCGCGCGCTTCTCGCTTCGCGAGCGCAAGTTCGATTTCGTCGGGCTTACGCTTCTCGCAATCGGTCTCGGGTGCATGCAAGTGGTCTTGGATCGTGGCCAGATCGATGACTGGTTTGGCTCAACATTCATCACCGTGTTCACGGTACTCAGTATCTCCGCACTCGTCGGCTTTATTTGGTGGGAACTGCGCTTTCCGCACCCCGTTGTCGATCTTCGACTCTTTGGCAACGGACGATTCGCTCTGTCCGTTCTGGCGATGCTGATGATGGGCTTCGTCTTCTACGCTGCAAACTATCTCCAGCCGCTCTTCTGCCAACAGATGCTGGGCTGGACCGCTACTCTGGCAGGAATGGCGCTTTCACCAGGCGCTATCGTTTTTGTGGCCATCATGCCCATCATGCCAGGCCTGATCAAACGAGTAACGCCACGTTACATGGTTCTGTTTGGCTTCGTGGTGCATGGGCTGGCTTGTCTGGTGATGGTTCATTGGGACCTTCAGGTCCCGTTTGCGTGGGTGCTTGAGTCCCGAATCTTCGAGGTAGTGGGATTGGCATTCCTGATCGTGCCAATCAATGTCATGGCCTTCGGATTTTTGGCCAAGGAGAAGGTTACGAGCGGTAGCGGAATCTTGAGTCTCGCCCGTAATCTCGGTGCCAGCGTGGGAGTTTCCGTGGCATCGACGTTACTTGCTCGTCGTCTACAGGTACATCAAAACATGCTTGTCTCACACTTCACTGCTGGCGATGAAGCATATCGAAATACAGTAGGAGCAACAGCGGCGTACTTCCAGCTTCATGGTTTCTCCAAACCTGATTCTGTACCGGCTGCGGTGGCCTTTGTGGGACGGCAGCTCTATCAGCAAGCATCCATGTTGTCCTACATCGACGCGTTCTACGTTCTCGCGATTGGTTCGTTCCTTGCTGCCCCAATCCCCTTACTGGTTCGTCGCGCCAAATCGCAATCGGCGGGTCCTTCCCTGAAAGAACAACTCGAAGGCGCTTCGGCCCACTAGCTATGCTTACTGCCTTGCTTCAAGGATGCTGGCGAACACACCTTGGCAACCGTGTCGCGGACAAAGCGATGGACGGCATCCCTATCAAAACGCGGATGCCAGGCTAGCGCAATCCGGACTGACGGTGTCCTTACGGGCAGGGGGAACACAAAGGCACCGTAGATCTTCAAAGCAATTCCGGTCAGGTGCTCCGGAACGGCAGCCACAAGATCTGAACCGGCTGCGATCGTCAGAGCGCTCGAAAAAGTTGGCACGCTCAGTGAGACCGTTCGCTTCAGTCCCAACTCCTCCAACGCTGCATCGATTGGCCCCCGGGCCAAGCCGCGACGCGAAGCACTGATGTGCGCATACTGGACATATCGCTTAGGCGTGATCTTCGAGCTCGCTAGTGGGTGATCGGAGCGCACGACACCGACGAACTGGGCCGCGAACAGTTTCTGAAGTTTCACTTCAGGGCCGCTGAGTTTGATATCGCCGATGTCAAAGTCGACCACGCCTTCTCGCAAAGGTCCGACCGACTCTTCGCCGTGGGATATGAATCTCAGTGCTAGGCGGGGCGCGACGAGGTGCACCGCATCCATAATCGGCGCGGCAAAAGCGGAAATGAAAGACTCATCTGCGCGGATGCTGATCGTGCGTGCGGTGTCGAGCAGCGAGGGCGACGCAAGCTGTGTGAGTTCGCGTCCCTCCTGCACAAACGCTCGGAGTCGTGCACGCATCTCCAGGGCTTGCGGTGTCGCCACGAGACCACGTCCGGCTTGAACCATGATTGGATCGCCGATTAGCTTGCGGATTCGAGTCAGCGTCCGACTCATGGTCGGAACGCTCACCCCTGTCTGTTCCGCAGCTTCAGTGACGCTGCCTGTTTCAAGCAACGCATCGAGCGCGAAAAGCAGATTAGCGTCGAACTGTTTCATCTGCGACAAGTATAGATTGTCGCGCACGGCATTTATTGAACAATCCCTTTCTTCTAGTGTGAAGACAGCGGGGAACTCCCGTGCACGAGTACGAGTCAATTTCGTGAGGTAGCTATCTTGTTTCCTCTAAGCCAGCCACAAACCCGCAGGGTGTTCGCGCATAGGATTGCGGGTCTCTATTTCTGCAGTCTGTGTCCGGAGCTGATGTTCGTTGGGGAACCAATTCCTCCGCAATTAGTGGATCCAGCACCTTCGCTACAGACTTCCAAAACACCAGGAGAAATCTTCAGCATGTCTATCTCAGCTATTGATCCAAAGACCGCATTGATCGTTGTCGACCTACAGAAGGGTGTTGTCGCGCATCCTTGTGTGCATCCGGTAAGCGTCTTCATTCAGAACGCTGCAGAACTGGTTGCAGCTTTTCATGAACTCAGGCTGCCTGTCGTCTTCGTCACCGTTGTCGGTACAGCACCGGGACGGACAGAGCAGGCCTTGAGCAAAGGACCGCGACTGGCCGATTGGGCCGAACTCGTCCCAGAACTTACACCGCATCCCGGCGATCACCACGTCACCAAGCGCACATGGGACGCATTTACCGGCACAGGCCTGGAGACAACGTTGAAGGATCAGGGCGTGACGCAGGTTGTCATCGCGGGGATCGCCACGAGTATCGGGGTCGAATCAACCGCGCGTGTGGCCTATGCTCTTGGCTTCAACGTGACTCTCGCAGTGGATGCTATGAGCGACCGCAACGCTGCGGCGCACGACAACAGCGTCTCGTACATCTTCCCGCGCCTCGGGGAAACCGGTACGAACCGCGAGATCCTTTCAATCCTGACAAAAAGGTCGGCTTGAAGTTCACTTCATGAGAAGGCCCAATGACTCGTAGTCTTGCGCCTGTCTTAGAGGCTCGGATCTTGGTAAAGGAGAAGCGCTATATGGAGGCCACCATGAGGATCGAAATCATGCTGGAAGATCTCGTTGCAGCCAATCGCATCTTGGCCAACGAAAACGTTGTTGATGCGTTTGGACATATCAGCGTTCGCCATCCCGACCACCCAGACCGCTACTTGATCGCCCGAGCGGTTCCACCTGAGCTTGTGTGCAAGGAAGACATCCTGGAAATCGCGTTAAATGGGGAGGTGCTTTGCGGCGATTTGAGAAAGCCCTACTTGGAGCGGTTTATCCATGGGGCGATCTATGAAGCGCGTGCGGATGTCCAATCTGTGGTTCACAGCCACAGCCGGAGTGTCATTCCCTACAGCGTGACCTCAGAAAAACTTAGCCCAATTGTGCATAGTTGCGCTCCTATTGGCGCCCACGTCCCTGTCTGGGACGCTCAGACGACCTTTGGGGACAGCAACCTGCTGATCTCAAGCGTGGAAATGGGGCGCGACTTCGCAAAGGTTCTTGACCAGAACAACGCCGCACTGATGCGCGGTCACGGCTGTACTGTGGCCGGACGCTCGATAAGGGGGGCCGTTTACACGGCAGTCTATCTCGAAGTCAACGCCGAACTCCAGATGCAGGCGAGCCGTTTTGGATCTATTACGTTCCTCTCTGAAGGTGAGATCAGGATCATCTCCGAACGCCTTGCCAACGCTAAGCCCAACGAAGGGTATGACCGCGCCTGGGAGTATTGGTGTCGGCGAGCTGGCATCGCCTATCACCCCAGTGCGACTGAATGAATGACATCCCCAATGACAACACTGAACTCAAATTCGATAGCGTCGACCTGGCGCAAGACGTTCGCGCCGCTCTCCGTCTCAAGCCTGCGCCTCTTGTTCTCTGGGCTCGCTATTTCACTTATCGGTACTTGGCTGCAGTCAACTGCGCAGGCACTGCTTGTCTTTCAGCTTTCGCATGGGCGTTCTGAACCAGTCGCTATAACCTCCTGCTCCACCGCATTGCCCCTAATCTTCCTCGGTCCGCTCCTAGGAAGCCTGACCAGTCACATATCTCGCCGTCTTCTCGTGATAGCGACACAGGTTGTCGAACTGGTTCTTGCCGCAGTTCTTGGTCTTCTCGTTCACCTCCATGTCGCAACTTTGGCACACGTTTACCTACTAGCTTTCCTTCTTGGTTGTGCTGAGTCGGTCTATTTCCCCGCAGTGCAGCGTCTGCTCCACGAAGTCGCTGGTAGTGCTAACATCCGGGCGGTTGTTGGCCTCAATGCCGTCATCAGCAACATCGCACGCTTTGCTGGCCCAATGCTTGCGGGTTTACTGATTGGCAGTTTCGGGATGGCTGTTGCTTTCTTCCTGAATAGCCTCTCGTTCATCGCGGTCATCTTGTCGCTCGCGTTGATTAGAGTTGACGATCGGCAACAGAGCAAGCTGGCCGGCCGATGGACATTCCTGACCTCAGCACGCCATCTCTTTGGCGATGCTCGGCTATTATGCGTGTTCATTGGCGTCGCTCTCATGAACGTATTTGGTCAGTCATGCTACGCTCTGGTTCCCGCGCTAGAGATGGGGAGCGCCCGAGCGACTGGCTTGTTGCTTGGGAGCGCCGGACTTGGATCTCTAACGAGCGCACTCTGCGTGATGCCGTTCTTCCAAGGTTTCCGCAGGCCCGGATTGTTGATCTCCTGCTCATTACTCTGGATGGGATTCTTTCTGGGGCTGACGGCTAGCTTTCATAGTTTGTGGTGGCAGCTTCTCTCCATGTGGTGCCTCGGTATTTCCACCACGATCCTGTTTGTGACAACACTTGGCCTTATCCAAACGGTCTCACCTGTACCAGCACACGGAGCGCTACTCGGGCTTTTCAGCGCCTTGTTCTACGGATCACAACCAGTTGCGGCTTTGGGCTTGGCGTTTGTTGCCGATCGCAACTCAAGCAGCCGAACGATTCAGGGATCTGCGCTCATTGAAGTCTGCGGGGGCCTGCTTCTTCTTCTACTACCCCAATGGCGTTCTTGGATGTTGCCAGGCGAGACACAGGGGATCCAAGGTGAGATTGCAACGAAAGATGACTGCTCAAGATGCTGACCAGTACGTCCGTCTTGTGCTGGTCCCCGAAGTGCCTCAGATCTAGACGGGCACTCTGTTCGTTTTTTATGGCATGCCGCCTCTGCTCGCATCCACTCGGGACCGTCCGAGGGGAAGATTTGGGAATGTGAGCTTTTCCCGAAGGGCGAATTCGCCACGAAAATCTAACAGCAATGTGGACCCCACATCTAACCTATTTGACGGTCGGTCTGTCCTTCGGGAGAAGCACTGGACTCGTAATCGAGATCCAAAAATGCGAGTTTTATTGGCGGGTTTGTTAGCGAGAATATCTGAAACACGTAGCGATTGAGGGGCGTCCGTATGAGCCAAGGTAAGACCTCTGTAATGTCAATTTCTCGTCGCGCATTCATATATCTCCTATCTTCTGGGAGCGGGCACAGCCGTGAATGCGGGCCTCCGCGTCTCGGCCTAAAGTACGGCGCGGGAGTCTAGCAAGTACCCGTTCACTCCGCTTCCCCGAGATCTAGAGATGGTGCTTCCACATCTGCCATCGGATATTGTGATCCCGTCGTCAAACGAGAATCCGCTCGGTCCTTCAAAACACGCGATAGAGTTTATGGCTTCAATGGGCTCACTCTGCGCCCGCTATGACCGTGCGACCTTGGAAAAGCAGTGTCTGGATACGATCAGTGCGGAGTATAGCCTATAGCTTGGATATGTAGCGATGTTTCCAGGTGCAGACTCCGCAGGTCAAAACCTTCAGGTGAGAGGCACGCTCTAACGCTGAATATTTGCTCGTAGTCGCAGGAGACATCGAGGCTACATCGATCCGTCAGCGGCAGACGCGCTTCACCTTTTGGGGGCGAAGTTCAGCTCGCGAATGGCGCTCATCGCGGATACCCCGTCGCTTTCGCACATGGGACTTGTCATGCGCACAAAGCCGTGCTTCCATCGCTTACCTAAGAGCAACGCAGATCCTGGTTCCTTCAAGACCGACAACAACCATTTCCGAGAAACAGTATGCGGGATGAGAATAACTCCTCAATCGAAAGGCCAGCTGCGCGAAGAGCGTAAATAAACCTGTTATATGCAGCTTTCGTTCTCCCCCATAGAATTCGAGAATCGAAGCTTACTTTCGCTTCGATGTTGTCGCTAAAGACTGTCCTCTAGGAGACACAACATGCCAGACGTTAACGTGACACCTTTCGAGATTGAAGTCACGACTCGCCACGGAGACATAGTACGAGCTGATGTATATCTACCGAAATCTGGTGACGGTCCCTTTCCTGTGCTGCTAGGTGCCTCCCCTTACCAGAAGAAACTGCGCTATCTTCCGGTTCACAATGTCTTTTCGTTTGTCGAATATGGTCCGATGCAGATGTACCTCGACAACGGATATGCCTATGTTGCAATGGATGTTCCGGGCACCGGACGTTCGGGAGGCGTTTGGAATCCGATCTCCCGCCATGAGGGAGAAGCCATCCACGACATGATAGAGTATGTCGCTGGTCTGGAGTGGAGCACAGGCAGTATTGGGATGATCGGAATGTCGCACTATTGCTGGAGTCAATGGAACGCTGCAAGGACCCGCCCGCCGCATTTAAAGATGATTGGGGCTTTTGACGGATCCACGGACATGTATCGCGACTGGATGTATCACGGCGGGATTCCGATCCAAACTTTTCTGAGCACGTGGCTATTTGGTTCGGTCTTGCTGCAACACCTAGGACAAGGCATCCCGTTTGAAGAGGGTCGCAAGGACCAGTTCGTTTATGACTTGCTATCGCATACAACCGACGACTCATGGCATAGGGAACGGTCGCCATTCTGGGAGCTTTCCAATATAGAAATTCCCGTGTTCTCGATCGGAGCCTGGGGAAAGTCCGGCCTTCACTTGCGTGGGAATTTCATGGGCTACGAGCGAGTTCAAGGTCCAAAGAAGCTTCTTATCGTTTCGGCCGAGTCATTTGCTGCTACGCAGCTGCTTTATGCCACTGAAGAATTTCATAAGGCCGAACTGCTTCCGTGGTACGAGCATCATCTGAAGGGAGTCGACAACGGGGTAATGGAAGAGCCTGCCGTTCGTTTCTACGTAAAAAATGAAAACAAAACCCTGGAAGCGACAAGTTGGCCACCCGAGGATGTTTTCGAGAGCACCTTTTATCTCAGCGGTAGAAAGATGAACTTCGTCGAATCATTGAACGATGGTGCCTTGCAACAAGCCGCTTCAATGGAGAAGCAGCAGGGGACCACCTGGAAATACCCTGATCCAGAATGGCGTGCTGGTGTGACAATCTTCCAAAAGGACGGAACACTCAATCATGTGGCAAGGGTGAACACTTTCACGACGGAGGCCTTCGATGAAGATCGTGAGTTTACGGGACAGGGCGTTCTTAACTTGTTCGTGTCGTCTGACCAGACTGATCTGGACCTGATCGTGAAACTGTCGCTTGTCCGTTCTGAAGACAAACCGTTCATGGGAGAAAAGGTCAGTCAGGGATGGCTCCGTGCCTCTCATCGCGCAGAAGATCCCGAACTCACGTCCCCGATGCGACCGTTCCATAAACATGACAAGATCGATCCGATTGAGCCAGGAACGGTCTATGAACTTCGGCTTGAGCTGATGCCTATGTCTGTGCTGGTTCGCAAGGGGGACCGACTGCGACTAGAGATCAGCAACCAGGATTCGCTGATCGCTGACACGCCGATGACTCACTGGTACGGGGATAAGGTCGGGTCTGACACCTACCATCATGACACCCAGTATCCATCTCGTCTCATCCTTCACGAGAGGCCGCGATAGACCCTCCTCTTCTTAGAAGCCCAGTCGTCGAGCCAAGCGCACTTATCATACCTAGGCAAGAGTGGCTCCCAAGAATGCACCGACGAATCAGGAGGCGTCTTAATGGCACAGCAGCGATGATTCGAGATTGCGAACTTTCGCATTGGGACTGCCATCGAAAACGGCACCCGTCTGCACTATTGGCAGAAGGGATCCTAACGGATCCCGGTGCTCCTTTGGCATCCTTTCCTCGCCACCGCTCATAGTTGGCACAAGCTAAGGCTTTTGTTGGCGGAGGCCGGCTACTCAACTTTGGCGTCAGACCCCCGTGGTTAGGAGGCTTCAGAGAACCAGCGGGGACGGGAGGGAAGCGCGCCCGGGACCCTTGCGGTGGAGCTTACGCGCTGATTGTCTCCCTGCTTCACCATCATGCGATCCATAGGAGCACAAGGATGACACAACGAAATTCTCCCTCCACGGTTTACGAAGCCATCAACGAAGACGTTGCATCGCTGAAAAGTTTGGGTGCCAGGTCCGCACCGCTTCGCAAAAGGGTTCGTTGGTGTGAGGTATTCCTTACTAATCTGAAGGAGCTCTACGCGGCGGCATTGACGGTTACTTCCTCCAATGCTTTGGCGGAAGACGCCCTCCTCGTCGCTCTTTGCAGGCTGAAAGCTGAGGACCAAGAAATAGATTCCACAGCCTTTCTTTCGGCGAAAAAGGAGGTCCTCCGCTGCAGCATTGCAATAGCTCGCCAAAACGGGAACATTGAAGCTCAGACATCCATAGGGATTGTCCTACAGGATCTGTCAGTTGAACTGAGGCTTGCCTTTACGCTCCGGCTGCTTTTGCGACTGTCGAAGAAGGATGCCCGAGAGCTCCTTGGCATCTCGGAAACGCTCATCGAACAGCTAACGCTAAAAGCTTGCCTAACGCTCTCTCATCTAGCAATCTATGAGGCTGAAGGCCATGTGCTAGCTTTCTTCGGCCATGCGGCAAGCAGGTATTAGTCCGGACCGTTCTGGGCGGTGACGAGCGCCTAACACTGCACTCGCATATATGAGCAAAACCAAACCGTACCGAACCTGGGATCAACTCAAGGTCGCTCTACCGTTAGAATGAGACAGCTCTTGTCCGCTCTGGGGCGCTGAGCGTGGCAACGCTTGGCTGGTGGGCATGAGAAATGAGTAAACGCACGAACAAACCCACGCTTCAATATCCTTCGTCGACCTGAATGGCATATCAACGCGAAGCGTGAAATGGATAAGAAGAAGCCAAAGCAAGGAACAAGCAACTGGTCGGCGGCTCCGGCTGTGTTTGCAATGCTTTGCGCCCTGTCTTTGACCAGCGGTCTAGGATTGTTGACAACTCCCTCTTGCTTTAGCTGGACCCTTTTCCCAAAATCTGACCGCTAACTCGGGAGACTGATTTACTTCTCCCACTGCCAAGCAGTAGAGGTCTGTCTTTGTTTGCTGAGGATGCCAAGGATAGCTCTGTTTCCGATAGTGTCTACGACGTTCTCAGCTAGCGCGCCGCGCTCGAAGACAGCGGAGGCCACCGGAGCGACCAAAGAATCGATATAACGGCGCATGCGCGTGTCGAATAATATCGCTTTGCTGGAAAACAGTGAATAAAGGGCCCGCTTCGAGGTGCCGGAACGCATCGCGGTCTGCGCGATTGTTGCTTCCCGCAGACCGCAGTCAAGGAAGGCGGCAGCCGCAGCATCTAGAATGGCTTACCTGCGCGCCGTCGCTCGCTCGCAGGTGGACGCCTTGCGCCCTGCTTCTTAATGGTCACCCTTTTTGAACACACCTTTTTTGCGAGCGACCGCTTTAAGTGAAGGGTCGCATAAGGCATTCTTCGCTTCAGTCTTCACGCCCCCTGTTGATCGCTATTTCCTTGCCCTCCAAATAGCTCCTCCCGTCAGTCCCCACCATGATGGTGAAGGGGTGCTGCGACCGACCCGTGACGACGGGCTGTGCTTCAATCCAGAAGGCTGCATATTCCTCAGACTCTGGCGAGAGCCCTTCCTGTTGGTCGGAGCGAATCCGCGTAACGACCGCTTGTGAGAGTTGACCACCGTCTACGGGTTTCCAGCTGAAATACTCCCCTACCTTGACCGTGCCTTCTTGCATGCGATCCTCCATAACCAACGCTAACGCCAGATGCCAATAGCGAGGAAAGCAAAAGCTATAAACGCTCACCTAGTGTCTCCCTAATCAGATCATCCATTCTCATTTTACTTAGACTGTGCAACCAGCTGAAGTTGAATAAATAAACCTGCTATAGGCCTTGTGGTCCTTGCAACATAGAATCGATGTCACGTGAGAAAACTGTGGATCCGCAGATGCCTAATTGATGATCAGCTCGCCACTGCAAAGAAACGCAATAGACGAAACCAATGATAGAGATGGGCAACTGGTAGAGATGGTTGCGCAGAGCTGAGAGGCCGGGTGAACAATGACAACTTACCATAGAGAACACTTTCTAGATCGTGCGACCATGTTTACACTTCGAGCCATGATCGCAGTGCAACCCAAGCTAGAGTTCGCTCCTGAAACCCGTTCAATGTTTGATCAACTTATGACGAAAACGGAAGCAGCAGAGGGTGTGACCTATGAGGCTGCGATCATAGGAGGCATTGCCGGATGGTGGTGTAAGCCGCAGCGGGCGATGGACGGCGCTGCCGTTCTCTACTTCCATGGCGGAGCCTACGTTCTGGGCTCTGCAGCAGCGTATCGGAACTTCGTCGGCAACATCGCGGCGAAGGTCAAGGCGCCCTTTTTCGTCGTCGATTATGCTCTTGCTCCCGAACATCCTTTTCCTTCGGCCATTCGCGATGCTGAGGACGCCTACCGGGGTCTTTCAGCTTTGGGTTTCTCCCGGTTGGCTATCGCCGGCGACTCCGCAGGTGGGGGGCTGGCTTTGGCCTTGCTGCTATCGATCATGGCACAACCAATAGACAACTTAGCCAATCGGCCGGTCGCCGCTGCTGTCATGTCACCGTGGACCGACTTGGCGCTTACGGGTGATAGCGTTGACACCCGCGCTAAGGCAGATCCGCTCCTCGATAGAAGCGCGCTCGAACACGCCGCAGAGATTTATCTTGGCCATCATGACAATCGTGATCCCAAAGCCTCACCCGTCTTTGGCAAGTTTGCAGATCTTCCACCCGTACTCTTGCACGTTGGTGAGGATGAGATTCTCCTTGACGATTCTCGCCGTGTAGCGGAACAAATCGATGCTGCCGGGGGTCGATCAGAACTACACATTTGGCAAGGAATGACTCATGTCTTTCCATCCAATCTTACCTTGAAGTCCGCTGTCGAAGCGTTGGAAATCCTAGGGGCATTCTTGGAGGAACACCTCCAATCCTAAGACATCTAGGAAGTACGGTTTACACAACGATTCTCCGCGTTGGCGATTCACGTTGTAATAGCCGAAGTGAAAGAAAGCATCATCAATCCATTCCGTGGGAAGCGATAGAGAGAACGAGGTGTCAGCCTTGGGAGAGTCTAAGAAGTTGAAGGTACTCACAGTAGGCGCAGTCGGACCGGCAGCGGGCTTGATCGTTCCGGAGCTACTAAAACGCAATGTTGCGATCCGAGGACTGGTGCACAAGGTGGCCGACGAGAGGATCGCACGCGCGTTAGGTCTGTCTGAAATTGTCGTCGGTGATCTTTCCAATTCTTCAGACATTGCTAAGGCTTTGGCCGGCATGGATGCGGCCTTCTACATAGCCCCAGCATTCCTCGACAATGAGGCTGAAGTAGGAATGCAGTTTGTGGCCGCGGCGAAGCGGGCTGGTGTCCGGCGTCTTGTTTTCTCGTCGGTCATCCATCCGGTACTACTAGAGCTGACAAACCACAGTGCAAAAATTCCTGTCGAAGATGCTCTGCTTAACTCCGGAATGGAATATGTTTTTCTTCATCCAGCCATGTTTTTCCAAAATCTGGCCCCAGCTTGGGGCAAAGTGAAGGCAACGGGCCGCTATGGCGAACCATGGTCTGCTCAGATAAAGTTTAGCCGCGTAGATTATCGTGATGTTGCAGAGGCCGCAGCCATCGCACTTACAGAAGACAGACTTCTGTTCGGCACCTTTGAATTGTGCGCGGAAGGTAACCTGAACCGACACGAACTGGCAGCGCTGATGAGTGTTGTACTCGGAAATTCTGTGAAGGCACTCACGATCAGGTCGTCTTTACAAAGCGGCCCTTCGCGCGAAATGATGCGCATGTTTGCGTGGTACGACAAGCATCCTCTCCTTGGGAATGCCACGACGTTGCGGGCCATCCTAAAGCGCGAACCGCGTACATTGCGAGCCTACCTGGAAGAACTCAATCGATGAGTGTAGACATGATGGCAGGAATCAAAAATGCATCCACTGAATCTTACGCTTTGTTAACTCGCAAAAAAATCTAGACCTAGGCGGCATGCATCTTTGTTGCTGCTCGGAGTTGTTCCGGCAGGTAAGCCCATCCTTCTGTGGCATGGCGTTCTCAGAACCGCTTTAGCTGAAATCAGGCACTTAGGCTATTAGAATTTTCGATAGGGCATTTTGATGCTGAGGGCTTTATGGATGGGAACCGACTACGCGTCTTTGTCGTCGACGATGAACTAGTCATATAGAGGTGGCTCGGTTTGTTTGAACAGATTCCGGTGATTCTTAGGTGGAGGGTCTGTCTTGGTTAGGCTGCCATGGTTTCTGGCAGGCGGTTGAGGTGGACCTGATTGGGTGTCTTTCCTTTCAG
>NZ_RDSM01000009.1 GCF_004115155.1 Granulicella sibirica | reverse complement strand
GTGGCACTTCTGCGATCGATCTTGCTCTTGCGCTGGTGGAAGAGGACCTAGGAACCAACGCTGCCGCGGAAGCTGCGAAACATTTGCTATTGTTTCTCCGCCGATCAAGTACCCAACCACAATTGAGCACGACATTGCTGGCACAAAAATCGATCGGCAACCTCCTCGTCTGGATGGCGGACAATCTTGACAAAGACTTATCGGTGTCCAGTCTCGCTCGACGAATGGCGATGAGTCCAAGAAATTTCGCTCGGTACCCATCCATAAACTTTGGACTGATCCTCGCCGGCAGTTGTTTACTGATCAAAGAGGGTGCGGCCAACGTCTTGCTCGAAGCTGGCGATTTCCTCTTTCTATCGCGACCCTCGGACTACTCGCTTGCAAGCGATGTGAACGTCTCACCTCTGAAAGCGGAGCCGGCGTTAGCAGCCGCAACAAGCGACTGTCTGGTGGTTGGTGATGGGCAGCATTGTTCAGTGAGGATCATGCCAGGTTATTTTCTGCTCAATCCCGACAACCCGGACCTGCTGACCGACCTGCTACTTCCTGTGGTCCATGTCGCGACTTCGGACGCTGATGCGTCACAGTTCCGCTTACTCCTGCAACTCGTGTCGGAAGAAGCGAGTCAACAGCTTCCTGGCCGAACTCTCGTTCTCTCACGATTCCTGGACATCCTTCTTATGCGGGTTCTCCGTTGCTTAATCTCGAGCCCTGAACATGACATAAGCGGTCTGCTCGCCGGCTTATCGGATCCTCAACTTGCAGTCGCACTACGGGCTATGCAAAAGGAAGTATCTATGCCTTGGAAGATCGACAGTCTTGCTTCAATCGCAGGACTGTCACGCTCCGTGTTTGCAGCGCGCTTCCGGAAGGTTGTCGGTACTCCCCCCGTTGATTACCTGATTCGCTGGAGAATAGCTTTGGCCAAAGAGCTGTTGAGAAGTGGGGAACATCCTCTCACTCATATTGCTGACACCGTAGGCTACAAATCCTCCAGTGCGTTTAGCACAGCCTTCAAACGAAGCACGGGCGAGTACCCACGCAAGTACATGAGTTCTGTCCGGAACTGAATGTCCGGCTGGCTCCTTTGTCTCTTGCGGCCTCATCCTGCTGGAGGAAGAGCAGGGAGGACGAGGGCATTTGTGTCGACTGCATCGGAGTTCGACTTGATCGCTAGCGATTTTCCTCCGGTAGCGGTGGGCCAGCACCTAAAGCCTGTCTTCGCTTGATCGTGGATATATATTTGCAAGGTGATAATCGTCGCTCCGCATGAAGTAGACAAGGTCGATAACAAGCATAATCCCGAACAAGAGAAGTGGTTCTAAAAGGTACGACAAAAGCGTCAAGGATAATTTCGCTAATGTCAGCTCGCGAATCTACCTTTGGCTAGCGGCCCGCTCATGAGTTCGTTTGCGTAAACCGTCAACCAACAGTTTCAAGCCGAATTCAAAAGCTATACTTCCATCTGTCGCAACCAGGTCGACAACATGAGCAAGGTCGTTGGTGGGTCGCGTGGCAACAGGAAGTTGGCTGCCAGTCTCATGAGTCTCCACGTGCTGGCGAGCCTGCTCCTCCATGACGCAACCCAGCGTGAATTGACCTGCTGCAAGCAGCGCCATTAGAGCTTCGTCTCTTGGCATCCCCCCGCTCATGAGGTATTGAATCTTGATTTCTACGCGGTGCAGTTCGATCTCACTCGGTCTGGAACCGGCATGAAGCCTTGCTCCGTCACGATAGGCAAGAAGGGCGTTCCTGAAGTCTCTTGCATTCTGTGAAAACCACTCAGGCCACCGATGCTTCTCCTTAGGAACAGGTGTATTGTGCCGCGATGCCATCACGAAATCCGACATCTCGCTGAGTAAAGAAGCCTTATCGTGGAAATGCCAGTAAAGAGTGGGGGACTCGACCCGGAGCCGCTGAGCCAGCCGCCTGGTACTCAGCGCATCCAACCCCACTTCGTTCAGTAGATCGAGGGCGGCAGCAATCACTTCTTCCCGTCGAATTTTCGCCATGAGAGAAACTTTAGCACTGCTAAACGCATCTATCACCGATAGAGAATAGGCGGGATTTCGTAAAACCCATTAAGAGTGGATGGCATGTCAACGTTGAATAATAATCGCTTCAAGATTGGCAGCATGGATTCTAGGCTCGCCGCGATCTTCCTGATCGTGCTGATTGATGTGCTTGGGCTTACTATCATCCTTCCGCTCTTGCCTTTCTATTCAGAACACTTCGGTGCGGGCGCCAAGACGGTCGGCTTACTTGTCGCGGTCTATGGAGCCTGCCAACTTGTCTCGGGGCCCATCCTCGGGCGGTGGAGCGACCGCTACGGCAGAAAGCCCATCCTGCTGTTAAGCCAGATGGGCACCTGTGCTGGCTTCCTCGTACTGGCGTTTGCTCCGTCGTTAAAATGGATCTTTCTGGCGAGAATCATCGATGGCGTTACGGCTGGCAACATCTCCATCGCTCAGGCTTACATCTCCGACATCGCTACACCGCAGGAACGGCCGAAGGCACTTGGGAAGATCAGCGTTGCGTTTGGCGTCGGATTCTTCATCGGACCGGCTCTGACTGCCGTCCTTTACCGCTTTGGCTGTCGCCCTCCCATTTTGCTCGCTGCCCTGTTGTCTCTTCTCAGCATCATAGCGACGGCATTCCTGCTTCCGCAGGAAGGCTCTTGGAAGAAGCAGCCTGAACAGCAGCCACCCTCTTTCCTGAGTGCTGCGATCACGTACTTTCGTAAATCCTCTCTGCAGGCAAACTTTCTGCGCATCTTTCTGTACTACATCTCGTTTGCGGCCTATATCGCCGGCTTCGCGTTATTTGCCGAACGCCGGTTCCGTGTGGCCGGCAATCCAATGAATGCCCGCCAAGTCGGATACGCCTTCGCTTACTTCGGCCTCGTCGGGATCATCACGCAACTATTTTGCATCGGAAAGATGACCGAGACGTTGGGCGCGCGCCGAACTGCGATGGCAGGGTTCGTCACCAGCTTCGTCGGTTATGGTGTGCTTTGCTTGGTCCATAATCCCTGGTGGATATTGCTTGCAGGCGCCCTCAGTAGCTTTGGTAGCGGCGTTCTGCGGCCGGTCCTGCTGAGTGCGATTGCGGGCGACGTACCGCCACAAGAACGTGGTGGCGTCATTGGTGTCACGCAGGCGCTTCAATCCTTCACACAGATCGTATCGCCCCTAGTCAGTACGGCCTTGCTGGCAAGCTCTACTCTTGCGTTTTGGGGATTGTTCCCAGCCATGATGAATGTTTTTGGCCTCTGCCTGATGTTTCGCAGGGAGCCGGAGAACGACGGAGCCAACGCGTAGAGCGTGCCGCGTCGGTCAATCTTCCACATGCATCATTGAACTTTAATTCATTCTGGAGGGATCTATGCAACACGAGACAGCGGCCCATTTGAGCACGTCCGATGTAGTGATCGTTGGGGCAGGTCCCGTCGGCATGTTGCTTGCTTCCGAGCTTGCGCTCGGCGGAATATCCGTGCAGGTGCTGGAACGTACCATAAAGACCAGCGACACAATCAAGGCCGGATCGATCAACATCGCGAGCGCGGAGATTCTTGCGCGGCGTGGCCTACTCGACAGAGCGCGGGAAGCTCATCGTCGCGGAATCGCGGAACTGGCCAAGGTGATGGCGACTTCTATCGGTGTAGCTCCAGAGCAGGCCCTTCAATTCGCGAGCCGCAAGGCAGTACGCGCAGGGCACTTTTCCGCCATCGCTCTCGATAATGAGAAGCTGGACGCCGACAACCCGGACATAGCCGGCCACAATGAAGCGTCGGACGCCACGCTCATAGTTCAGCGTGAGATAGAGGCGCTTTTGTGTGAGCATGCTACAAACCTTAACGTCCCTATTCTTCGAGGGGTCGAGGTCACCGGCGTCGAGCAGACCGAGGACAGTGTCACAGTGCACACCGATGCCGGGGATGTTTCTACGCGCTACGTTGTAGGCTGTGATGGCGGCCGCAGTGTTGTGCGACGCTCGCTGGGTTTTGATTTCCCGGGCAGCGATCCAGAGATCACGGGCCGACAGGCCGTGGTGGATCTCGACGATGTGTCTAAGCTCAAATTCGGTTGGAACTGGTCGTTGAAGGGTGTCTACAGATATGGTCCACTTCCCGGCATTGTTTTGACGGTGGAGTTCGACGGCCCTCCTGCCGATCGCAGCAGCGAGGTCACCGCGGATGAGATACAAGCCTCGCTGCAACGCACCTCCGGGACCGACGTTAAGGTGACCAAATTGCATGGTCAGGCGACGCGCTGGACTGACAATGCCCGGCAGGTCAGCGTATATCGCAAAGGCCGCGTGTTGCTCGCAGGTGATGCCGCCCACGTTCACTCACCATTTAGCGGACAGGGCCTGAACCTTGGCATGGGGGACGCCGCAAACCTTGGCTGGAAGCTCGCGGCCACCATTGCGGGTTGGGCCCCGGAGGGCTTGCTGGACACCTACCAGGCAGAACGACACCCCATCGGCGCAGAGGTGCTGGAGTGGACCCGTGGACAGGTGGCCCTCATGCGGCCGGACCCTAAAGTCGGGCCATTACGCCATGTGGTCGCTGATCTGATGGGTACCCGCGATGGCATGACGGCGATCGTAAACAAAATCTCTGGCGTGCTGCAGCGTGTCGACCTCCCGGAAAGTCATAAGCCAGCCAGCGACCCTTTGCTGGGTCGCTTGATTCCAGACGTGGCACTCGCAAACGGAGTGTCTTTGCGTTCCGCCTTCACTTCCGGAAAGTTTGTGCTCCTTGACCGGTCTATTGGCGCTGTCTTTATTGCCGCAGCCGCACCATGGAAAGATCGAACCATCTTCATCGATGACCGCTCCGATATGCAAGTGACGGGAGCATCAGCTATGCTCGTCCGACCGGACGGCGTTATTGTGTGGGTCAGCCGCACTGATGACCAAGTTGACCCAGAAAAGCTATCGGCCGCTCTTCAGACATGGGCAGGTCGTGCGGAAACGAATTGATAAGTCCATGAAGTGCACGCGGCTCGGCTACAGACGTCTGGGGTCTTCCTGGTCGAACTTTTATGCTCTGGCGATTCGGCGTCTACCAGTAGATCCGGCCCGCAGATAGTTTGAGTCCTTCGCTCAAGATGAGCGACCATCCTATAAGAGCGATCGTTGAGGATTCTGCGTGCGAGGTTCATACTCCCCAACAGCTGAGATGGCAGAGGGCCTTCTTGTGCCCTGGCCTCTACGTAACCAAGGATCCAGACACTGTCTCGGTCTTCCTTGCAAGTATGTCTCGCTCAACTTCGATATGACTCACAACTCATAACGCAACCGTTGACGGAATCAGAGGCACATTTGGCAAGAACTGCACTTTAACATCCAATTCCTATTGCATCTACTGAAAAGAGTCCCGATACCGGCGAGGTAACGTGAGGAGATTAATTCTTGGGTGAAAGGTAATACGTGAACATTGCTCTTGTCTCTCTAAGACAATTTCGTGTTTTTGAACAGGAAGTCTGCCGCGGGCTCAGCACCGTGCGGCGACAGGACCATATCCATCTGCTTGATGTTCACGCTGGTGGATCTGCAGCAGAAAATTATGAAGTGCTTCTGACATTCGCTCCCCTGAAGGCGTCAGATATAGGCCTGTACCCAAATTTGAAACTGATCCAGACCCTCTCCTCGGGATATGAGCAGATTGATGTCGACTTCGCTACTAGTCAGGGAATCTGGGTGTCCTACGCGCCTTCAGATCGCACAGGAAATGCAGAGTCAGTGGCCGAGTTTGCCTTGATGGAGATCCTCACGCTTTCACGCAACCTTTTGGGGGCAATAGATTCTGTTGCACAAGCGCGCGGCGAGGCATTGCCGATCTCTTACGGGCTTCGGGGTAAAAGAGTATGCATCTTCGGCTTAGGGGCAATCGGGCGGGCTCTCATCGAAAGGCTGCTGCCCTTCGGCTGCGAAATAGTTGCAGTAACACGATCGCCGGAGAAGGCAGAACTTAACATTCCCGTACACGGCCTGGAGGGGCTTCCGTTGATTCTAGGAGATGCAGACATCGTGGTCGTCTGTGTGCGCGCAGATCGCAGTAATCAGGGGATATTCAACGAAAAAATGTTTGCGTCTATGAAGCGCGGCGTTTTCTTTGTGAATGTTGCTCGCGGGTCGCTGATCGACGAACAAGCGTTGCGAAAAGCCATTCTAGCAGGCCAGGTCAGGGCAGCAGCGCTGGATGTTCTTCGCGACGAGCCCATCTCGCCAAGAGATCCGTTAGTTAGCCTGTCGCAAACGGTTGTTACTCCCCACCGTGCTGGGTTCACGGACAACATGCTACGCGGCACCGTTGAGCTGATCGATGGGATTTTGAAATCGTTCGATAGGAAAGAGAAATTTCCCACTCTTCTCAACGAGCCAAGATCACCCCGACACCGTCTTGAGTCAATTCTCGTCGAAGCGTGATTGAGACCTCTAGAGATGGAGATATGTAGTAAGACGCATTGGATATAGAGAATCCAAATCTATGTGTCCAGGCCGATCTTCAGTTCGCAGCTCCCTTCGGACTGCTTCTAACTACAAGTTCTTTATCGAAGAGCAATCGGTTCAAGGCGTTTCGTATATGGCTATATCAGAACCGTCAAACGAAGAAGTGATCGCAAACGCACCAGGTGCCTATAAAGCTCAACTAATTGAAGACGTGTCTGCAGCGTATCGGACAGCCAAACGGGGGATTGAAGTGATGGCTAAGCTAATTTGGCAATATTTCAGCCTGGAGATGGTCCAGCTCTCATGTACACTCGACGATCTCCTCAATGAACGCACCCAAGCCTTGCTGCAAGAAGCAGTCCACTGCAGATAACCCATGACAGGTCACAAAGGGCCGATAGAAGGTCCTCAACTAGCAACACTTTCGCTATTTCGGGTAAAGCATGCGCCATTACAGCCTTCTCATCGACGGACAGTTGGTTCAAGGAGCTTCGCATATGGCCGTCTTAAACCCGGCAACCGAAGAGGTGATCGCAAACGCGCCGTGCGCCGATGAAGCTCAACTGAACTCAGCCGTGTCCGCAGCGCATCGGGCTTTTTCCACGTGGTCAGCCCGCTGTATGGCCGAACGGTCGGAGCTCCTAAGAGAACTTGCCTCTCGTCTGGAGGGCCGTCTAATGGAGTTTGCCAAATTGCTCACACAGGAACAAGGCATGCCGCTTACCAGATCTTGCGCCGAAATCATGGAGGCCATCAAAAGAATTCGATACTTCGCACTATTCGATCTGGCGCCAAGAGTCTTGAAGGATGATGATTCTCGGAGGATCATCGAGCAGCGAACACCGCTCGGTGTTGTAGCCGCGATCACGCCATGGAACGTCCCTATTCTCCTTTTGATCAACAAAGTAGCGCCTTCCCTAGTTACTGGAAACACGCTCGTTATCAAGCCAGCTCCCACGACTCCCCTGACCACTCTCCTCTTGGGAGAAGTATGCGCGGAAATTTTCCCGGCCGGGGTTGTCAATGTCATCACAGGTCGAAACGAACTCGGAGCATCTCTGACTAGTCACTCGAATGTAGCAAAGATCGCGTTCACGGGTTCCACTGCGACGGGCAAAAAAGTGATGGAAAGCGCTGCCGGTACGCTGAAGCGGCTTGAGCTTGAACTTGGAGGCAATGATCCGGCAATCGTTCTGGACGATGTCGATCCCGCCGAAATAGCGCCGAAGATCTTCGCTGGTGCCATGGGGAACTCTGGACAAATCTGTTTTGCCATTAAGCGGGTCTACGTGCACGAGTGTATTTACGACAGAATGTGCGAGGAACTGGGGGCGCTCGCCCGGAAGGCCGTTGTCGGGAACGGTCTCGATGAAAGGACGGAGTTCGGCCCGTTGCAAAACAAGTCGCAGTTCGACCGGGTCAGGGGCTTAATCGAGGATGCCAGGAAGAACGGCACGATTGTGGGAGAAGGTAAGCTGCCACCCGGTCCCGGTTATTTTGTGGCTCCGACGATCGTGCGCGATATTGCTGACGACTCGCCGCTCGTTCAAGAGGAGCAGTTCGGTCCCGTACTTCCCATTCTCAAATACACGAACCTCGAGGATGCCGTAGCTCGTGCAAATGCAACGCCCTTTGGATTGGGCGCGACAGTGTGGTCCGCGGATTTAGACCGCGCGACTCATGTCGCGGGCCGCATCAAAAGCGGTTCCGTATGGATCAATCAAGTCCCTGCGCCCAATGTGGATGCACCGTTTGGGGGAGCGAAGCAGTCCGGCTTTGGCGTTGAACTTAGTTCACGGGGCTTAGAAGAATGTACGCAACTGCACGTCATTCACATCGCAAAATAGGACTACTCAATGTTATTCGATAGCGATATTCAGAAGAAGCCGAAACCTAATCTTTCTGCAAACTACGATTTCATTGTTTGTGGAGCTGGCAGTTCCGGTTCCGTGATCGCTCGACGGTTGGCTGAAAACTCCGATGTTCGCGTCCTTCTACTCGAGGCCGGTGGGACGGACGATGTGCCAAGTGTGAATGATCCCGGGCTCTGGGGCGAAAATCTACATAGCGAGCGCGATTGGAATTTTCATGCTGAGCCCAACCCTGCGGTCAATGGACGCTCCTTGCCCTTGTCTATGGGTAAGGTTTTAGGCGGCGGCTCCAGTATCAATGCAATGCTTTGGTCGCATGGTCACCGAGCTGATTGGGACCTCTTCGCATCCGAGACAGGCGATGAACGCTGGAGCTACTCCGCCATCTCAGCACTCTACCGCAAGATTGAAGATTGGAAGGGCGCGCAGGACCCGAACTATCGAGGCAAGGGGGGCCCAGTTCATGTTGAACCGGCCTCGGATCCCGCCCATTCCACTCCCGTACTTGTGCAAGCGGCAAAGTCGATTGGCATCCCGACGTTCGACAACCCGAACGGCCGCATGACGGAGGGCGAGGGTGGTGCCGCAATAATGGACGTGATCGTTCGAGATGGTACGCGTCAATCCATGTTCCGTTCGTACGTCGTCCCATGGATGGATAGACCCAATCTCACCGTCGTTACGGAAGCACTGGTGACTCGGCTGATACTTGAGGGCAAGAATGCAGTTGGAGTTGAGTTCCTGCTCAGAGGAAAGCTCCACCGAGTTCAGGCTCGCAATGAGGTTGTACTATCCCTTGGCGCCATTAATACTCCAAAGCTACTAATGCAGTCCGGCATCGGGGACGAAGCCGAGCTGAAACTTTTCAACATTGAGGTGGTGCAACATCTGCCTGGCGTGGGCAAGAACTTTCAGGATCATCTCCTTCTCTTTGGCTGTGTCTGGGAGTATCGGCAAGAGGGTTCGGAGCCGAATGCCAGCAGAGCGGTCTTGCAATGGAAGGGCCGTCCAGGGCTCGAATGTCCCGATATCCAGATTTTGCAATCAAGCAACGGGAATGTGAAGGCTGCCATGAAGAAAGTCAATCTCCCACCAGAGTCTTGGTGGTCCTTAGCCCCTGGGATTCTCCGTCCGCAGAGCCGCGGGCACCTCAAGCTGACCGGACCCAACGTCGACGATCCACTTGAAATCGTTGCAGGTTCCCTGTCTCATCCCGACGATGTAGCATGCGCCGTCCGTGCTGTGAAACTGTGCCGCGAACTGGCCGGGGCCGATGCGCTCCGGCCGTTTATTGGGCGCGAACTTCTGCCAATTGGCTCAACCGACAACGAGATACGGCGTTTCGTTCGTGAGAACGCGGGAACCTACTGGCACCAAAGCTGCACCGCAAAGATGGGACGTGATCCTCTTTCCGTTGTGGACGCTGAGTTGAAGGTATATGGAATCGATCGGCTACGTATCGCTGACGCATCGGTGTTGCCGCGAGTTACGACAGGCAACACCATGGCACCTTGTGTGGTGATTGGCGAGCGGGCCGGAGAACTACTAAGGGCCAAACACGGGTTGTGAAAGGCACGGATCAATCATGACAGGGTGAGAGTGCCCGACATAGATCTGAAGATGATGTTCGCAGGTGCTTATTTAGCCGGCGCTAAGCACTAGCAATGAGGGAGATATGATGTCATCATCGGATACTGATTTAAAGCCTGCCTTCACGGCCATGCACAGGTCTGTACTCGGCGACTGGTCAAAGACAGTCCGAACTTCCCTACGATGCTGTCGGAGAATGTCGAGATCGAGCACCCCAATGCTCCGGAGGGATTCGTACTGATGCTCGGAAGGGACACGCTCATCCGGCATCTCATCGACACAAAGCTAAAGCCCACTATAGAACATACGCAGGCTCAGCACGTTTAGCGTTGCGACGAACGCAGGGCCGTCATCGTCGAATTCAATCTGGCGGGCCCCTGGCTGCAAAGCGGCACTCCTTACGGACAGCCATCCTTCGCGATCATCGAGACGCAAGGCGGCCGCATCACCCGCTGTCGAGAATACTGGAACCCCTGGCCGCCGGTATGCCCAATGCCGGATCTTAGTGTCGCTTGACGATAAGCCATGAGGTGAAACGGACATTGCGGGTCAAGCAGTTGGGTTTGGTGATCACGAGTGTCGCCTCCTCGCTGCACAGTTGGGTGGCCTGCGAGGGGTGCCGACCTAGCGCCCGATCCGCATGGGCCGGTGCATAGGGAAAGCGATGTAAGCACCGAGAGCAAGGGCTTCCCTAAGCCAGGCTATGGATTTGCCGCGCAACGCGCTTGGAAGACCGAAGAGCGCTTGCTCCACAAACCCCCAGCCTCAACGGCGACAATGATCAGCTGGCGTGAGAGGCGCTTATGAGGACTGATCCTGCGTTTTACCCAGACGCCAATGTGAAGCGAGACCAGCCTTATACTGCGAGAGTGAAGTTTTTCCCCAGCAGCTTCTCCGGCCTAACATTCTTTCTCAGGATGGGTGCGGTCGCCGTACTCCTGGTGACTTCGTGTTCCGCCCAGGATGCAAACCAGAAAGCCCCCAACACCATTCTTCGACTAACCCTGAAACCGCAGCGGGACGCATCAGGACAGGTCGAAGGCATGCGTGTGAGTTACGAGCTTATGGGCCGCTCAAAGCGGCGCAGTGCGCCGCTATCTCTTCATTTCGACACGTTGCAGCCTGCCCTCCAACGTACGCAGGATCAGGTGACCGATCTCGTTGCGGAAGACGCGACCGGCCCCATAACCTTCCGTCTTCCCACTGAGCAAAGGGCTGGCGATGCTCAGAATCAGGTATGGCAGACCACGCGTCCAGTGCGGGGATCGTTCCATGTGTCCTACTTCGTCCCCGTTGCGGCGCCACTTACGAGCAAGCGCGGGCCTCACATCGACCTACAGGCGGCTGGGAAAGGTGTTTCCGGGGCATTTGTCAGCTTCCTCCTTGCTCCGCTCTTGCAAGGAAATTTTGAGCTGCACGTCCATTGGGATCTCCCTGCGGGCCAAACGGCAGTGTCCAGCTATGCCTTGGGAGACTTCAGCCGGCGCATTACGCTGAAAGCCTTACGAACAATGTTATTCCTCGCCGGTCCACTTGAGACCTACCCATCTCCTCTTTCTCAAGGCGGCATCAGCTTCTATGCTCTGGGATTGCCTTCGGAGGCGCTTGCGCAAATTGCCCGTTGGGCCTCGAAGGCTTACGACGCCGAACGCACGGCATTCCATGGAGCTGCCGGCGAGCCGTTTCGTTTCCTCATCCGGTCTTATGCAGGTGGACCGATCACTAGCGGTCGTGCTGACGTGGGAACCTTCATGCTCTACATGCCTGTCGGAACGAACCCGGACCCATTGGCACTGCACAGCCTGATCGCCCATGAGATGGTTCATTCCTTGATCAAGGATCTCGATGACGCTCCGGGGGACGAGGGCGACTGGTATACGGAGGGCACAGCGGATTATTTTGCGATTGTGCTTCCCCGCAAGGCGGGACTCTTCGACTCGTGCGACTATGTCACCGTCATCAACCAAGAAGCAGCCATGTACTACACCAACGCGTTGCGGAACGTGCCCAACCAAAACCTTACGAAGATCATGTGGTCTGGAAGAAACGCATGGACGGTTCCTTATGCACGCGGGGCGCTTTACTTTGCCGATCTTGATGCGAAGCTGAAGGAGCATCACGCACAGATCGATGTACTAGACCTAGTGAATGAGACAAGCAGGCGCATTCGCCTGGGAACTCCAGCTAACAATCAGGTCTGGAGAGAAGTTCTGGCGAGCCGCGTAGGAGAATGGGCTGTTTCGGATTGGACTTTCATGCTTCAAGGAGGGCTGATGCTTCCAGCGGGTGCCTTTGGTGATTCTGTGAAGAGTGCCCTAATAAGCACCGGGTTTTTCGAACTCGGCTTTTTGAAACCGGAGCTCTTGAACACCGGTTTTGAAGTAGAGCAGGTCCAGCCCGGATCCGCTGCTGCAAGAGCGGGACTGCGCGACGGCGATACCCTCACACAGAGCTTCGATCTAAACCCCTCGTACAGGAGCTTCGGAGGCGCGATCACTCTGCATGTATTGCACGATACCGTTCCGAAATCCGTCACTTACGATCCCCACCTGGGCTTTTATCCTGGGATGCAGTGGAGTCTTTCATCGCGAGAGGGTTCGATCTCATCGTGTCGTAAACCGTCCTGATCCCATTAGTAAAATCGCGTTATATTGTGGCCGTGATCATCCACCAACAACATGGTCGGGAAATCGAAGTCGTCACTGTATTTATGACCCGGAAGCTCATACGCTACTCGATCGTGTCAACGTCCCCTCTCAACTGGCTCGTCGCGATGGACGGAGCACCCATCGGAACCGGAGTGCCGACGGGCACATCGCCCCGGCCTAGATGTGCACTGTGTGATTCAATACAATCCGTACGAGCCTTTTACTGAATCCAGTAAACCAGCGGAGTCAAGAACACGACCGTCCTGAACGACCCATTCGGTGTTTTCAATGTCTTCTATTTTTGCACTCGGGTCTCCACGAACGATCATGAGATCAGCATTCTTACCGACCACGACAGATCCGAGGCGATCAGCCTTACCGAGATAGATCGCCCCATTTAGGGTGGCAATTTTGACCGCCTCCAAAGGAGAGAAGCCAGCATCTACCAAAAGTTCGACTTCCCGCTGATCGCCGAATCCGGGAATGATGTGACCGTCCGATGTAGGGTCAGGGCCTGCGAGCAGAAGGCCACCGGCATCGACGAAGCGGCGTTCAAACTCCTCCTCTCTCCTGAACAGAGCTTGATAGCGCTGATAGATATCACGACGGGATGTCATCTGTGCGTTGCGCTCATAGAGGTAGGTCTCTCGTGCTTGTGGCGACAACATATCTAGCGCCCGTTGACGCAAGGGTGGATTACCAATGCCGTCGACTTCTTCCACCGGCAATGTACTGGTAAGGGCCACATGGTGTTGAACGAGGAGCGCAATCAACGCGGTCGCTTCTGCGCTGTCGGGCGCCATTAGCTTCTGGGTGGCGGTACCAGCTGTTGCGGGGCACACATCGGGCTGCTTCCCCGGGTCCAACTGTGTGTTGACCACGAAACCGTGTTCTAGATTGTCAATTCCCATCTCCGCCGCTTCGGGGTAGGTGACGGAGCAGAGATGTCCTGTGATTTTGCGACCTCGAGCATGGGCTTCATCGATGGCAGCTTTCAACTCGGCGCGGGTAAGATTGGTGTAGGCCTTGAAGCTCGTCACCCCTTGATCAGCCCAATAGTCGATCATCTTGCGCGTCTCTTCAGGACCATGTAGCGTATGCATCTGAAGAAATCGGTTTCCTTCGCCTTGGATATACGGACCGGTGACATCGAGGTGGGGCCCGGGAATCTGGAGGGCTTCGATCGCGTCACGAAGATTGAGATCGGTATATGGCTCCATCGAACCGGTTGTCCGGGCTGTTGTCACACCGTTCGCGAGATACAGTCTCGGTGCGGAGTAGGTCATCTGTGGTAACACGGTCGGAAAAGTCGATGTATGCTCGGCGTTGTCTAACGCACGCGCGACATAGAAGAGGTGATCGTGCATGCCTATGAGACCGGGTAGCACTGTCCGTCCCGTCATGTCGAGAGCAGTTTTTCCATCTGCTTGTTCCGACGATGTTGTGTCATGGATGTCCGCAATCTTTCCGCCACGAATGGTGACCGTTTGATTTTGCTTTGCAACTCCGCCAGTGCCATCCACTACGCGAATGTGCAAGAGACGAATCTCATCGTTTGAACCGGAGGCGTCGAACTTGATAAAACGCCGCAATTCAGGGGAGGCGGACGGTGAGCCGACACCCTGTGGCAAAGCAGGCATCCAAGGGAAAAAGCTTAGCAGTGCCACAGACGACATTCTGATATGTTTCGTTGATATCTTCATTATGCTTGTCTTGCTCCTGGGCATTGGACACGGGCCGAACCTAAAGGACGCGGCCTCTTGTTATATGATGTCCGCGTCTAATCGACAATTGGCAGAAGATGTTCGCGGACGATACGCTCTGGGGGGATGATCTATTTGCCTCCTATGTTGAAACTTGGTGCCGGCGGCCCGCTTATTACCGTTCGCGCTTGAACCAGAAAGCGTCAGCGATCTTCGCCATTCCAGTGTTCCCGTGGAACTTTGAAGCTTCCGGCACTGAGACCAAGATTAAAGAAATCTCTGGCCCAAGAACTCTCTTTGCTTCCATTAGCAAGCCTTTGCCTATTCCCCTGCTTTGCATGGAACTACAAACGGCTAGTTCTGAAAGGTAGCAACACCAGCTCGCATCACTGATTCCCCGTGCTATTCCTACCAACCGGTTGTCCGGTTCCTTCGTCCGGGCGGTCAGAAGCAGGAATGAATTTAGTAGGATCGTCGACAAACGCTCTTCATCCGCCACTGGCCTGGACGCTCCTAAGCCGGAAGAAATCAAGAGTTTTTTAAAGTCTGAGACAGGGAGACGTGGCTCAACGGCATAATGAATTTCGGGGTCAATCATCAGCACTGGCTCCTTAGCAATCGGGATGGGGTTCTGCCATCGTGTATGTCAGCTTAGGAAGGCAGTCCTACTCGATCGGCGCTCGTCCAAGATGAATTTAGAAGCGCCAAAGTCCCACCCAAGACAATCCAAGCTCCGACGGTCAGTGGCCAAAGCAGTTTTGGCCATGGGGAAAACGGATAGAGCCTGCTGTACAGTGGCCAGACGAGGAGCAACGCGCCCAACAGGCTCAGGACACACTGGGCCCATATGGTGCCTGGCCAACGACCTTTTTTGCCTGTGCGATATTCACCCACCGAAACGAATAGACTCGAACTGATATTCACAGCTGGATCGCTACCACCTGCAAGGCTTTCACGTAGCGTGAAGATCGCATCCCTTGGGTCCTCAATGTCGCTCCGGCAAGTGCCTGAAATGGCTCGGCCGCGATGTGCCTCCGCGATGGCACCACAGGCAGACCCGGCATCTTTTAAGCTTGCAAACTTCCGGCCGCCTTATATATCTCTTCAATCGACAGTAAATCCTTCATGCCTTCCTCGCCCGGAGTTGCTGGCTCGGTGTTTTGTAGAATGGAATTTGCAAAGTGTGTAACTTCAGTGACGAACTGGTCGGGATCGTATACAGCACCGCTGCCAGCGAGATCGCCCGACTCGGTCTTCCCCTCGTATTTGAGGATTGAGTCTCCGTAACTGAATGCCGGCTCTACCCGAACGTGTCCTGTAGTTCCGTTGATCTGGAAATAGTTTGTACCACTCTGTCCGTAAGAACTTCCGCATTCCGCAAGGATGCCGGATGGAAACCTCAAAAGACAATTGACGGTTTCTTCCACCGAGTCAAACTTCCCAGTCTTATCTCGCGTCGCCACCAGAGTCCTGAAGTCCACTGGCTCCTCCCCGGCGAACCAACGGATTGTATTCAGTGCGTAAACCCCAAGGTCAAACATGGATCCGCCACCGGCGAGTGCACGATTCAGCCGCCATTCCTGTTTATTTTTCATCCCATAAAAGCCGGCTTGGAACTGCAGAATCTCCCCCAAGGCTCCAGATCGCACCAGTTCATGCAACTTCAGAAATACGGGCTCGTGGTGTAGACGGTAGCCGATCATTAATTTAACACCAGCGTGGCGACACGCATCAATCATACGTTTGCATTCATTGGACGAGATAGCCATCGGCTTTTCACAGAAGACATGCTTGCCCGCTTCAGCTGCCCTGATCGTGTATTCACAATGCATGCTGTTCGGTAACGCCACATAAACGGCATCGATATCGTGGTTGTTGCGAATATTGTCGAAGGTCTCGTAGGTGTAGATGGAGCTGTCAGCGACACCATACATGGCTGCGAACTTCTTACCCTTTTCTACCGGATGGCCAGTGACCAAACCTGTCAGCTTCGCATTTCTAGACTTGCTCAACGCACGCATGAAAACCTCAGCGATGCTTCCCAGCCCAATCGGGGCAATGCCCACTTGTCGCTGGGAGGAGACGGTTTGTGAGAAACCTTTCAGAGCAAACGAAGCGGATGCGACGACGGCACTTTTGGTGAACGTTCTTCTTGTGAGGCTATGCATATTCATCTCCGATTAATGGCAACAAAGCTCAGCTCCTTTACAAGATCTCAACGTCCCGGTAATGAGCGACTGTAGTTCTGGCGGACAAAAGATTCTGTTTAGACGAACGGAAACTTCATCTTCTGCCCAGCGCTTTCTGACAATTCACTCCCATAAACAGCCAAGCTTCTAGTTTGGCGATTTCAGATCTGATTGAAAGAATGAGTCAAAGCCGATAGCGGTTCGATCCGATCTTTATTTCAAGACAATCTGACTTGAGGCTTTCACACGGTGGCGGTTGGTGCTCATCAATCAATTATCAAGCTATGATGTTCGATCCGCCTAAAATATCCTTTCTCAATAAGGGAGTTAAGAGAGAGGCCACCTAGAGGCTGTGGGATGCGTCCCGCCCCAAGCTGCGAGGTCGAAGACCCCCAACAGGCCGCCAAGCAGCAAATGCGCAACGTTCCTAGTAGGACGTTTTTCGATATGCTGATTGTCGATCACATTGCTCCGTGGTTACGCTCGAAAGGCAAGGACCCAGAATAGCGCTGCGGGCCTGATAAAAAAGGCCAATGACAATACCTTTTCAGCCATTCAAATACATGTTCGCTCCGGGCGGCCAAGGTTGACGTGAAGATAATAGAGATCCTTAACCGAAGATCTATCGGTTCAGACACCCTCTGTACACCAGGAGAGATTTATGTCAACTTTGCTCCACATCGATTCCAGCCCCCTCTACGGCCGGTCAGTCTCCCGCGAACTCACGGGCGCATTTGTCGCACAGTGGAAGCATACTCACCCGAACGGAGCGGTGATCGAGCGCGATCTCAATGCCTCAGCGATCCCCCCGATCAATGCGGAGTTTGTTGGTGCCATGTACACGCCAGATGAAGCGCGGACCCCGCGGCAGAACGAAGTGCTCTCGCTCTCGGACACCCTACTAGCAGAACTACAAGAGGCCAAAGAATATGTGGTCGGTGTACCAATGCATAACTTTGGCGTGCCTTCAGTGATGAAGCTGTGGATCGATCAGATCGCGCGCAGGGGCAAGACCTTTGCTTACGTGGATGGAAAACCTAAGGGCTTGATCGTAGGGAAGAAGGCGACCTTCATCATCGCGACGGGTGGCATGTACGATGCGCAGACACAGATGGCCTCCTTCAACTTCGTGGAGCCGTATCTGCGTTCTGTTTTTGGCTTCCTCGGACTAACCGACGCGACGTTCATCACAGCAGGCGGGACCATGGGTCTGAATTCTGGACTGGACCGCGGCGCGTTCTTAGCCCCTCATATACAGGCTGTGCAAGCGCACGTGCAGATCGCATAACAGGCTGGACCAGGGCGGTATCCCGCTTGATGTTCTAGGCATTCGGCCCGACAGACTACTGTTCCAGAATTTGCTAAGCGCAGCTCAATGCTGCAGTTTTCTGAGCCAAACATAACTGGTTAAACATTCAATGATGTCTTCTTGTCGTCCGCAGATGGATAGGCGACAATGCGGCTTGAACGAAGCCTATCTTCGGCGGACGGATTCGCGTATGGCTGGCCCATTGCAGATGACGTTGGTCTAGGTTGAATTGCTGAGTAGTTGGATTCTTTGACGCATCTACCTCAGCGAATCCTGGAAGCATTGGAACGCCGCAATTACGCTCCCGGTATGTTAGCGCCTACCTTGACGAAGCTAAAGGGGTTCATGTACATGTTTTACAGTTCGGCTCGGAGTCTCCGGTCATGGATTGCTGTCTTCGGGCTGTTGTTTCCCATCTTTGCTTCCGCTCAAACAGACCCTATTCTGCGGCATATGACTAACCCGAGTCGTTCCTTTGGCAGTAGCAGTGTAGATCAGGCTGTGAACCGTCAGCTTGCCCGTATGGAAGACTCAGCACCTACGCCGACCAGAGTCGCGCTTTCGCCTGACGGTGCGTTGCTTGCGTGGTCTTTGACGGAGGCTACCGGTACTACGCTTCAAGTGAACGAAATGTCGGATCCGAGGCATCAAGTTGTTGTAGCTCCAGTCTCGACTGCTGGCGTCAGATGTTCAAGTGATGTACCGATCTGGTCGCCCGATAGTGCGACCCTCGCGTTCATGGCGAGTTGTCCTTCGTCCGCCGCATTCGGCGGGGTAGCCGCGCGACCGCAGCAGGAGATCTTTCTTTGGGACAAGGAAACAGGCACGGTACGACAGTTGACGCATCTGACCGGCGGCCTGAGTAATCTCGCCTGGTCCTCAGACGGCAAGAGCCTGCTCTTCCTGTTCATAGAAAATGCCACTCGCGATCCCGGTTATGGTGATCCGGCGAAACCGCTTGCAGGCGCGATTGACGAAGAGGGCCTCGAGATTTCCCGTTTGTATGAGGCGGACGCAACTACTGGCAGAGGTGATTTTCTGACTCCGGATACGATGCATGTCTATGAGTTTGGCCTGGCGTCCAACTCGCGGGAGATCGTTTTTCTGGCTGCGCCGCCTCCGGGTGAGGCAAGCTGGCCTCAGGCCAAGCTCTATGCGGCCGATAAGGCAGACGATAGTACTGCCGTCCCAACTCTGCGAACGCGGGTTCTTGTGGAAATGCAGGCAACTTCAGGTCCTCTGCATGGAATGCAGATGGCAATTCCGCGGTTGTCGCCGGATGGCAAACGGGTAGCCTTCGTTTGCGGACTGATGAGCGATCCCGTCGCGTACGGAGGCGACCTTTGTGTCGCGAACACACAGGAACGTGCGAATGGTATTGCGGCTGGGGACGCTACGGTGGGTCTTCAGGGGTCCGTTCAATATGAGCAGTGGCTTACGAACGATAAGATCAGCCTAGTCGAAAACCGAAACGGCCACACGCTGCTCGTTGAGTGGGATTTAAGTAAACACCAGCCTTCCAAAAATGGCACCCTAGATCTGGGTGAAGTCACCGTATCTGGAGGAGGCCCGAAAGGACCCGCTGGCCCGGCGATTGCTGACGTCTCTTATGCTCCTGCGCATGAGGCCATGGCCTTTCTGATGCAGGGTCACAGTGTGGCTCCTGAGATTTACATCGTCAGTAAGGGGGCGCTGAAACAGTTCACCCACCTGCACGATGGTCTACAACCTCCAACGCGCACGATCTCCGTTGAATGGGAGAACGAAGGCTTTCACGTTCAGGGTTGGCTCAGTTTTCCCGTTGACTACGACCCAAAGAAGACCTATCCGCTTTTGGTCGAGGCTCACGGCGGCCCTGAGTGGAGCATTGGCTCGCGCTGGGATGGCGATGCATGGCGCGGAATTAGTTCCTTATGGCCCGGGTTGGGATATTTTCTATTTCTTCCGAATCCGCGCGGCAGCTACGGGCAGGGAGAGGCATTCACCTTGGCCAATCGCAGGGACCTTGGATATGGTGATCTGCGTGATGTTCTCAAGGGTGTCGACACGATCGAAGCAAAATACCCAATCGACAAGAGCCGGGAGGGTCTGTTGGGCTGGAGCTATGGTGGTTGCATGACCATGTTCGGTGTAACCCAAACCCAACGCTTCCATGCCGCGGTAGCGGGGGCGGGCATTGCAAACTATACCAGTTTTTACGGGGAGACCTTCTTCACAACCTTCACCCTGTCTTTGTTTGGCGGAACGCCTTACGACGACCCTGCAATTTATAGTAAGCTTTCCGCCACAAGCTTCATCAAGCAGGCGAAGACACCGACACTGGTAGTGGTGGGAGAACGGGATCAAGGTTCAACGCCAGAGCAGAGTCTCGAGTTCTGGCGCGGCTTGCGAACGGTGGGAACTCCGACGCAGCTGATGGTCTATCCAGGCGAAGGACATAAGAGGTGGCTCGGGGAAACTGAACAAGGGCTTAGGTGGAGGATCTCGTCTGAAGTGGCCTAAGATGGCCTGAAAGAGGAGATGGAATGAGCAGACGTCCCCGTCGGAACCACACAGCGGCATTC
>NZ_RDSM01000008.1 GCF_004115155.1 Granulicella sibirica | reverse complement strand
CCTGAAAGGAAAGACACCCAATCAGGTCCACCTCAACCGCCTGCCAGAAACCATGGCAGCCTAACCAAGACAGACCCTCCACCTAAGAATCACCGGAATCTGTTCAAACAAACCGAGCCACCTCTATAACTTCAACAAGAAAGATAGTAACGATTCACTGCGGCGTTCAGCGGAATGGTTCGCGAAGTTCATGCCCGCATCTCAGGATTCCCACGAAAAAGTAGATTCGAAATGAAGTGATTTATGGACCCATGAAACGCTTTTCATGCGAATCTGTCGCCAGCTTCTTCTATGCCGAAGAAGTTTAGCGAGTTCCTCTCGGGCCTTCATCATGGGCATGGCCGAAGCGAGCGCGGTTTATAGGTCCGACGCTGCTTAGCTAGCCCATTTACCTTGAGACCGTCTTGAGACAAGTCTCGTCCACGGGGTGATTCGAAACGGCGACCCCTTCGTCTCGCATGCGCTCACATGATCAGCAGTCACAACGTCTCAATTGGCTTCGGCGAGACAGAAAATCTACAAACTGCACTATTGACAATTCTCCGAGGTTTAGAAGTGCGTCGCTTGAAGTTCCGCGCTACTAGCATACTTCACAGCTTGCTGGATGGACGAGATGTGCCCGGAGCCAGCCTCGTCTATGCTTCATAGTTCTAAACTCACTGCACGACGGTCGATGAGATAGGAGCAAGGATCTCGTCAAGCAGAGGAGCGTTGTCGGGCAGGCGCTTCAAATGGGGATAGCGCATGCCACCCTTCCATATGATGGAGGCGGGGTGCTGCCATCTACCGCGTTTCACTACTAGGTCAAGCGGGCCGCTACTCTCTGCTGCGCGGATCGCGTCGACCAACACTCCAGGAGCATAGGGTTTCCCGTTAACTGAGACAATCGTTTCGCCGATTGTAAGGTTCGCATTGAAGGCCGGTCCGCCCCAATGAACTGCGTAAATGGCTCCGCTTGGACTCACTCGCATTCCAAGCGAGTATGCGAGATCGAGAGGTCCGGAAGGTGGGCTGCTACCGGGCGACTTGTCGGTGAAAACAAGTTGATAGCCAGTGCGCTCGATGCTGTGGATCAGCCTACCCTGCCCGTAATCGTCAAGATGCGAGCGAAAGAAGCTATGCCAGTCATAAGGTTGTACGGCAGTCAATGAGGCTAACATTGCATCGAATGTGTAGGTCTTTGTCACGTTGCCGGAGTCGCTGCCTCCTCCGAAGAAGCTGCGAGCAAAATCATCGAGCGATCTATTGCCGGCGCTCTCCTGGCGAATGATCGCATCGGCTTCGAGCCAGATCATCTCTCCTGAGTCGTATGGATCGAACATGTTGCGCTGCCAACTGGGCCATGATGCAGGCCTCCGGGCGAGGATGACTGCATCGTTGTTCGTATCTTCCAAAGATCGCCAATCCGCACCCGCGTCGAGGGTCATTGTGGCAGCCAGCCCAGAGAACTGCTCGTCGATATTGTCGTGACTGTAGAACCCTGCGCGAAAGCTGAGCACGTCTGCCCAATAATCGGTGAGCCCCTCGAACACCCAAAGCATCGAGTCGCGTTCTGGCGTGTTCAGGTTCGGCGTCCACATCTCCGCGGGACGGCGATACATACCATTCCAGGAGTGCACATAGCCGTGCACGATGAACGACAGGTCCGCCGCAGTCGCTGTCGAATTCGGCGACGGTTTGAGAAAGTTTGCCGGAGCTGAGTTCTCTCCGGATCGATGATGTTCGAAGTAAGTGCTTAACTCATCGGAGAGGAAGAGCATATGGTCATAATGGTCGTAGTGGTGTGAGCCGAAGAGCCTATTGGCCTGCGGCATAAGCGCGACGAAGTGCTTTGCCACCTCGGAAAGCGCCGAGAGGTTCTCCGGACTTTCCGCTGCAACGTCTAACCGAACAGGAGCCGGGGTTTCTGTAAGAACGATCTGCTTGAGGTATCGTCCGGCCATGACCGGTTGATCAATGAGCGCGTCAAGAGCAATGGTCGGGAATGTGACAGTGTTCTCGCCCGGCTGCGGAGCGGTCACGCCCCCATCGAGAGACGTCAGATAAGCCCACCCGGAAGGCAAAGTGACGGACGGATGGTAGCGAACGTCGCGAATAAAATGGCCAGCGGGATATAGGATGACCGATTGCCACTGAAGGTCGAGCATCGTCGGCGTGATGAGCACGGGACCGGTGTCAGGTCCCGTCGAGCCGAGATATTCATACTGCATTTCGAGTTGAGTGACACCGGCTGGCACATCGACGTGGAAGGCATGAACATCAACGGTGTCACGGATCCAGTGTACTCGACTGCCCTTAGCCGTGATGATTAATCCGGCCATCTTTTCAAGCGGCTCGTTCGGCGCGTGATCACCTGGTGTCCACTCTGGGAAGAGGAAGGTATGCATACCGTGGCCCACCACCGGCATGAGTTCCCGAATTCTGTAGACACGCCGCAGGACGTCCGTTGCGTCGATATGGAGTTCGACAACACCAGGATAAGGCATGTCCTTCGGGGTTTCGGTGGGTTTCGGCAACGGAATCGGCTGCGGCAGCGACGACTGCACCTGTGCAGGAAGCACCTCAGTCAAGACGGCGGTCGCCAAAAGATTCAGGATGACGACTTTCGTCCATCCCCAGAGATTTCGAGTGTGAGGACGCTGACCGATTTGCAAATTCCCTCTCCTGTACGCACCTTAGCAATGTCGATGGCCGCCCCAATCTCCCCTGAGAAAATCCAAAGAGCCAGCAGCTGTCGCCGGCAAGATAACACTACTCTCCATCAATCCATGAAAATGCTTTTTGGGGGACGTGATGTTTACTCGGTCGGCAAGAAACTAAATCCCTAAGGCCATTTGATTTTGGATCGCGATTCGAACCGTTAAAAAATTCTCCTGAACCCAAAGTATAGGCAAAGCTTTTCGCATCATTGCTACCATGGCGTGATCCGTGTCACTTTTGTCCTAATTCGGAGCTCCCGCGGCTTGCGCGAAGGCATCTTATATCTATGTGTGAGGCCGCCCTCTGCAGTTTGCAAGCCGCGCCTCCGTTAGCACGGAGAAATGTAAGTGAAACTTAACCGCAACGATTGCATTACCAACGTGCTGAAGGTTCTCGTGCGTCAACTCGGAGAGGAAGAAGCCGTCTCGGCTGGTCCGACTCTGAGGATGACTGATCTGACCGCGCCACACGAGGCAGCTTAGTCTTGAATATCGCTCCCAGCAAGTATGGCGGGATATCGGGTCAAGGAGAGATCTACGGCGGGGCATTCAAACATTCAAAGTTGCGGGGCGGCTAACGCGCGCATAGTTAGACTCCGCTTACCAGAATCATCTGGGGTGTTGGCAAGACAGGCGGCACACAATCGACTGCACAATTCTCTGGCTTCAGAACCGCCTGAGGCATTCCCTAGAAGATGCAGTAGCTGAAATGAACTCGATATTGATAAAAACGCAGCGGAACTGGCTGCGATGCAGATCGCCAGCATTCAGGGTGGGTATGTCGTGGCAAGCGCCGCGGGATCTCCGATGCCGCTTCGCAGAGCGATTCGGTGAGCACTTGTTACCCTGCGCTGAATAGACAGTCTCTAGCGGAGCGGTCGTCTCCGCCCATAGAACCCGTCGCGCGCTGCAGATGTAACTTCTGTTTCGCGGATCGAGTCTCGATTTCCCGTCCGCTGTGTCCTTAAGTCCCGGCGTTCTGCCAAAGTCATCCGACGAGGCAGTTTCGGCGAACCTTATCCTCACTCCCGTGTGCAAACTACATAGTCGGCTACGCAGATCGCTCGCCGATCCGGCACTCCGCGAGATCCACCTACCCGCTTTGTATGACGAAAGTACTGCCGTAACCGACCCTGATGGCAAAACGCCGCCTATGAAACGAAAACTCCTCCCTGTCTTTGGATATGATGGCTAGTCATATCATGAGACTTTAGATGACGTCGCGTCATGGACAAACTAGGACAGGTGGCCCATAATTTCATATGGCTATTCGTCTGGACCAACTCCGGAATGCCGACCTAAACCTGTTGGTTTATTTCGTGGTTCTCGTCGAAGAAAGGAGTGTCTCCCGTGCCGCAAAGAGACTTCGCCTTACGCAATCCGCGCTCAGCAGAGTCCTCCAACGGCTTAGGGGACTCTTTCAAGATGATCTTTTAGTCCGCGTGAACGGAATGTACCAGCCCACTCCACGCGGGCAAGACGTGCTCGAAGAATTGGCAATTGTCTTACCTCATATTGAAAAGCTTATCTCTGGCCGAGCTTTCATTCCTGCTGAGGAAAGCGTCACATTTAGGATCACGGCAGCGGATAGCCTTTCCTACTTGTATGGTCCAATGTTAGCCCGCCGGCACGTCAAGACTCCGAGGCTTGTCTTTGAATTTTCCTCTTATAAGGAAGACCGATATGAAAACTTAGGAGCGAACAGCAGTGATCTTGTTTTGGATGCGGACTTTAGAGCGCTCCCATCGCATTTAGTCAAAGAGACTCTTTTTGACGACTCACTTGTTTGCGCCGTGGCAAAGGAAAGTCCCTACAGGCAAAGGATTTCATTGGTGCAATATCTGGCTGGCGAACACGTCTCGGTAGATATTCTCGATGAACGTCAACCGCTACTTGACATTGCATTAGCCAAGCTGGGCGTCACTCGCAACTGTACCTTTAGCGTACCTTATTTCGGTATGGCCCTACGCATGGTTGCGGGCTCTCCACTCATTGCGACCCTGCCTAAGAGCATGAGCGAATTACTTGTAGACCGAAGGGCCGTCCGCTTAATCAAGCCGCCAAGAGAAGTAGGTTCATTCCGTTACATCATGGTTTGGCACAAACGACAGAATGGGGACGCTCGAAGCATCTGGCTTCGCCAAACCATGAGAGAGATGACAACTGAGCTCCTCTCAACCGTCCGCAGATCGAGCATGGTAGCCCTAGAAAGTGCCAAGTAGGTGCAAAAATTGTTGCAGCCTCGTAGTGTGCAGACGAGTGCTTCTATAGCCCTTAATTCATACTAAAGTTAGAACACATGTCGGGTCCAACCCTCCCCACTTGACAGAACAGACATTCTTTCGAGCACGAACATTAGAAAAGGAACTTGGCCTCAGTGGCGAATTTCATTTCGATCTGCAACGCATTATTAGTCGAGCTTATTGAACAACGCGTTAGCAAGGTCCCTCTATGCTTTCAGCATCAACGGTAACGCCGAGAATGCCGCCATCAAACGGCTACCAATACCAAAGTGGTTCCGATACTCCATTGTCACGCCACACAGCGCACAGAGCGTCCCAGCACCGCCTTTCGGTATTGTCGCGGCGGCCAATTCAGAGAACACTCGAGCCATCGTGCATGACCGGCAATGACTACGAGTCATAGGCGGGTGGCACGCTTTACATGATCCGGAGAGCCTTGTGGGGGCATCGTATTGTCCAGGATGAGAGATGCGCAGCGCGAGAGATCACGGTGAATTTCTAACGGTCTCAATTGATATAGCTGCAAAGAGAACTAACAGCTTGCGCAACTTCGCGAGTGGAATGTGAATTCTCTGCGCAACTGGACCGTAGGGCCGAAGAAGTAATACCGGCGGTCGGAAGTTCTTTGCATCGCTCCTTCTGCGCTCGCAAGTGCTGCTAGTCATTAGCAGTCCAGACAAGAACTTATAAAACAGTCAGATGGAGGTTTTACATTGGTACTAAATCATGCAGCTCGGCATTGGATCGCGGGTTAGTGGTCCAACTCAGGACACGAGAAAGATAGTTTTAACCCAGCAACAGGAAAAGCCATCGATCCTATTTCGACGCTTCTTCCGAGACTGCACAAGCGGCCATAGACGCGGCGGCAAGGGCGTTCAAAGAGTCGGGTTGGCGGTTGCACCCCGTGAAGAGGGCCGCTGCGCTCAATGCACTCGCTGACGCTTTCACGAGGCGTACCAAAGACGTGATTGATTCGTTGTGTTTGGGGAATGGAAAGCTTCGTCCGGAAGCTACGTTTGAAGCAATGGCCATCCCGAGAGCTCGAAGGTTTGCCGCGGGCTTATCGACGCAGATCTTCGGCCGAGTCTCCGATCCTGTGCCGGGAAAGCAATGCATGTCAATTCGCCAAGCCGTCGGTGTTGCGGGCCTGATCATTCCGTGGAATTCTCCAAGCTATCTCTGCATCCGCGCGCTCGCACCTGCAATGGCTGCAGGATGCTCAAGCGTGATCAAGATGCCTCCCCAAGCGGCCCAAACGTCGGCTGTACTCTGCGATATCCTCAGCACCGTCGACGAAATCCCCGAGGGCATCGTCAATTTCTTCATCGAGTCCGGCTCAGATGGAGCACAATTGCTTTTTTCTTCTCCTCAAGTGAGGACCATCAGCTTTACGGGAAGTGCAAACACCAGAAGAATTATCGCCAAAGCTGCGGGCGCAGAGCTAAAGCGCGTCGGATTAGAGTTAGGAGACAAGACTCCTCACCTGATTTTTGATGACGTTGACCTTGAGCCGGTCCTACCCGTAATCGTGAAGTCACCTACGGTTTTCGCTTGGTCAATTCTGCATGACTGGCAGCCGTGTTCTGGTTCATCAGAGTATTGCAGACCGGGCGAAAACTGAGCTAACGAGCCGGATCAAAGCCGTGCGCCCTGGACCGCCGCCGATGTCACCAGCGAGATGGGACCTCTGATCGATAAACAGAGTGTTCTGCGAGTTAACAAAGAAGTTGAAGAAGCGATTGCAAGTGGCGCTAAGGTCCTGTTAAGAGGAGGGCCTGCGTCCGAACCCGCCCTAAAAGATGGGGCCTTTTACTATCCGACTCTTTTGGAGGTGCATAATCCTTCGCTGTCGATCATTGAAAACGAGGTGTTTGGCCCGGTTCAGACATTGCAAACTTTCGAAACGGAGGAAGAGGCGATCCTACTGGCAAACGACACGATGTATGGCTTGAGTGCATGCATCTGGACAAAGGATGCAGCAAGACAGATTCGGGTGTCTCGTCAGCTTGATGCTGGCCTTATCTCGATTGACAGCTGGGCAAATTTGGCTATGGAATTCGAAGAAGGCAGATTCAAGGCGAGCGGTCTCGGCAGACTCGGCGGTGTTGCCCCTTTGGAGGACTTCCTCGAATACAAGCAGATAACCCAGGACTACATTCCAACCCAACACTAAAGGCGACAGCGATCTCTCTATCTCTCTGGAGCGGCACCAGGAGGGATCGCCTTGCGCTCCTATCACTGCCTCATGCTGATTTAACGCTTCCTGCCCAAGATGAACTTTTGGAAAAGGGATGCGGCAAAGTGTGCTAGTGTAGGACCTTCGCTTCGCCAAGCTAACACTGCATGATGGAGTGAAGAGCTTCCAAAAAGAAGCCGACACCTCGGTTCGGTCGCTCCGCCTACGCGCTTTGACAATTGACACCCTGCTAAGGATCTTCGCTGGCCGAAGACTTATTGAATCTGCCCCGATCTTCAAAGCTCTTAGCTACTATGGCGTGATCCGAGTCACCTTTGTCCTCATTCGAGCGTCTCGCGCTTGCCCGGAAAGCGTCTTTATAACCATGGCTGAAGCCACGCCGGCTATTTCCAAGCGGTGTCTCGAATAAAACGGAGGAAACATCAATGAAGCGCAGCCGCAACGATCAATCACCGATGTGCTCAAAGTTCTCGTGCGTGTACTCGGAGAGCAGAAACAGTCGCGGTTGATGTCGGGTCTGACGAGTCTGTCCCTGTTCCGTCCTGCTGAGTGGAGAAGCGAGCGATGCGCCAAACAGCAGTGGTTGCAGTTCCTATTGGCGTCACAGTGTCCGTCAGAAGCGGCGGACTTGACTGGTCTGGTCTCGCCACAGGAGGCAGCTTGTCTTGGCTTTCACGCATGAACCATGTCGCAGGCGCGGTATCCGGATATGAAAGCATACTTGGCGGAGGCGATCAAGCGATCAAAGTTTCGGAGGCGGCAAACGTGCATAGTCTGCCTCCGGTAACCGCAATAACACGGGTATTGGCATGAAGGCCCAGCTTTTGGTGGAGGTCACAATCAATTCACCACGAAATGTGGATCAGCGTCTGACAACATCCCTGGAGTCGAAATGGTGCTAGCGGATCGGAGAATTCCTCAGATCTACCAAGAAACTGAACCTAACTTATTTTCGGGCACGGCATGCCTCAGAGCGAATACCGGCAGTCTTGCAAAGGAGGCAGTAGTCCATGGATTCTTTTCGCGTAGTTCTCACCTTGCTCTTGACGCTTCCATCTCCGAGTTCTGCTGGTGTCTGCAGCGGGATCGATCAGCAGCTTACGCCCGAGCGACAGGGACGGTATGCTTCACTCGTCGCGTCAAACATTCCAGGACAGCACTCCCCCTCTGAAGTTCGAATTCAGCGTTATATGCACGCCGGTAACTGGACTGCCATCTTTGCCGTTCCCCATGACGGCGAACGGGGTGTCTTCTTCTTTCGCGCCACGGGTAGCAAGGAAGTATTGCGTGATGTGTGGGGAGGAGCACTGGGCCCGGACAGCGAGGACGATGCGGCGAGATGGACACAAACCTTGGGCCCTAATGTTCCCCAGTCACTGGCACGCTGTTTCGCTCACGCAGTACATACCGGCGACTGAAGGAAAAGGCCAATGGAACGACTCCGCCGGCCGGCACCAGGCACTCAAAGCAGTACAAGCCTAAGAGGTCGACCATAATGAATCGGAAACGAAAACTCTCAATGGTATCCACTCTAGCCTTAGCCGGGCTCTGTCTTTTCCAGGCGACAGCACAGTGCCACCTCGCGCACCGAGCAATCCATATCCCTGGAACGGCTCATGGGTGCTCGAGGTGAAGCGTGGTAGCCCGATCGCTGCCGAGGCCGGCGTTCCCCAACTCTATCGCTTTCATCTAGGCCCTGGCGATGGCCCTGATGTCCCGATCCCTGGGAGATCCCCGAACTCGGTGAAATCGTACAAGGGCGAACCAAAGACAGTCCCATGCCAATCGTTCGAGCAAAGCCCACGCCAGGTCTCACCTTGGCCGTCCGCAGAGAGGGCCCCACAGTCCTTCTCTACTCAGTGTTTAAGAACGGAACCCTGGAAGGCGGCGAACAATTGTTGCTGGTGGACATGGAACCGCTTGGATCGGCCTCACTTGGCCAGAGGATCTCCAGGATCCCGCCGCGCAACTCACTCATGTCCAAAAATTGCCGTCCAAAATTGCCGGCAAACCCAAAACCAACCTGAAGTTTCTCAACCAAATGAAGCTACTCAAGTCCTCCCGTATTACGGCGTACGAAGGCCGGGCGGTGGATAGCTTCGCTCTTTTGGCGAAGAACGGAGCCCAAGGCAAAAAAGCTTCCGATCACCGCCCATTTCCGCAGCCCATCTAAATCTTCAAAAAGAATCGAGAAAACCGCATGAAACTTGGTCTATTACACCTCTACGCTGCCGGACACCTCAACCCTTCACTTGCTCTCGCCGCGGGGCTCGTGGAGAGGGGCGTAGAAGTTGTCGATTTCAACATCTTAGATAATGCCCCGGCAATCGAAAGAGCAGGTGCTCGGTTCGTCCCATTCGGAGAAGGTGTAATGGGCCTTGGCTATCTCGCTGACGTCGCGCGCATGACAGCAACGCTTTCTGGCGAGGCGAGCCTAAAGTACTTTGGACAAAGAATGGCGTTACTCGAGCTAACGGCCTTCAACGAGCTTCCAAGCCTTATTAAGAACGAGGCCGTGGATGCATTGATCATCGATCAGCTATTTCCGGGCGGATCAACAGTCGCTGAACATTTGGGTTTACGCTTTATCACGGTAGCAAATGCGTTGCTCATCAACGAAGAAGACGGCGTGCCGCCTCCAAGTCTCCCATGGGTATACGACTCCTCTGATGCAGCACGCGAACGCAATCGGCTCGGCTGGGATGGGACGCGGAAGATCTTTCAGCCATTATTGGATCTGACGAACAAGCAACGTGTTACGTGGAATCTAGCGCCGCACAACGACTTCTTGCAAGATGCTCAGTCCCCTTTGCTTCAACTCGCGCAGATCCCGGCGGGCTTCGATTTCCCTCGTAAGCGGTCTCCCTTGAATCTGCATTATGTCGGGCCGCTGCGCCACGAGCGCGCCCGTCAACGCATATCGTTTCCTTGGGACCGGCTCACCCCACAGCCTTTGATCTATGCGTCACTTGGTACTTTACAGAACGGAATCTCACAGATCTTCCAGGCAATCCTAGAGGCCGCAGAGGGGCTTGACGCACAGATTGTTCTGACGCTCGGCGGTGCCCAGCGGAACTCCTCGCACACTCACGTTCCGGCCAATGTGCTCGTTGTCGACTACGCTCCGCAGGAAGAACTCCTAGACCGTGCTGCTCTCTGCGTCACGCATGCAGGAATCAACACGGTGATTGACTGCCTCAGTCGTGGCATTCCGATGGTCACGATTCCGATTGCCAGCGAACAACCTGGCAACGCCGCCCGCGTCGTCTGGACGAAGACCGGCACGATGGTGCCTCTTGATCAACTTACGTCCGAACGCCTCCGCGGCGCCATGCAGAGCGTTCTAGGCGATGATTCGTATCGCAAGAACGCAAGGAGGTTCGCCGAAGAGATTGCTAGCTCCGATTCTGTTGCTGTCGCGACTGAGCTTATCGCTAATACGCTTTCCTAGCGTCCATAAGGGACGCCATGAACACCGAAAGTTCAGACTGACGCTCCTTAGACTTCAGAAGAGAGTACTCAGCAGTATCGCTGTTGGCGGCAGGCAGCTCTTGGATTCGTTTCGTAAGAAACCATGCTTGGCGGAGGATCGCGCGTGGAGTGTTTTACATCGCGAGTTGCACGATTGAAGACTATTTAGGCACCTCTGGCGGGATTCGTAGGGCATTTGACCGATCAGAGCGCTTGGTATCGCAAACCTCGCACATCAAACGTTAAGTTACTGCTAACCAAGTATCGAAGCATCGGAAGACATCATTTTCAGATGGAGTAACACAGTGTTGGGGAACAGCGTCGGTTTCAATATGCAACAAATAGAGTGCCAATCTGCTACGGCTAGGGGCTTTTCGTTTCGTGCTTTTTCGAAGGTTTTCTGCCAGAAGATCGAACGCACGCGCCGCACAATTCCAACGATTCACTAGATCTCGGGAGATATCGCCTCCCTGATAGGGTGCACCGGACTACCTCTATGGGGGGAAGGAGAGGCACACTTTCCCCGACGACTCCAGGCTGCCCTCCAGATACATTGGGTGAAATCGACTACGAAGGTCGGCTAAGCAACAGCGGTCCACGGAAGTCAGGAAGAAGAGAAATAATTGTGTGGAGAGTCAAATCTTTAGATGCGGTCAGTGAAGTCGACGAACGCAAAAGCCTGCGTCGATCTCTAGGACCGCTACAACTCACCCTTCTTGGAATCGGCTCTACGATCGGCACTGGCATTTTCGTGCTTACTGCCGAAGCTGCCCAGCAAGCTGGCCCGGGCATGTTAGTGTCGTTCATCCTTGCTGCGTTTGTTTGTGGTATCGCGACTCTCTGCTATGCCGAGATGTCTGCAATGGCTCCGGTCTCCGGAGCAGCTTATGCTTACGCCTACGTTAGTTTTGGAGAGTTCTGGGCATGGGCCGTAGGGTGGGCGCTTGTGCTCGAATATGCGATCACGGGCAGTGCGGTCGCCGTGGGTTGGTCGGGATATTTTGTTGGTTTACTTAAGAGCTCAGTGTTTCACATAGTCGTTCCGCCCTCACTCGCAAATGGGCCCTATGCGGGCGGCGTAATTAATCTGCCTGCCGTAATCATCTCGATTCTTGTGACTTTGCTGCTTGTGCGCGGCACGAAGGAAAGCGCGCGAGTCAATGCACTCTTTGTGGCCGTTAAGGTTGTGGTCTTGGCAATCTTTATCGCCTTATCACTCCCGTTGCTCCACGCTTCAAACTTCCACCCGTTTGCTCCATTGGGTGTATCGGGCATTGCGAGCGCTTCCGCATCTATCTTCTTCACATTTGTCGGGTTTGATGCCGTCGCCACTGCCGCTGAAGAGACCAGGGAGCCGCAAAGAAATATCCCGTTGGGTCTATTTGGTGCACTTTCGGTGGTCACAATAATCTATGTGCTCGTTGCGATCGGTGTAACTGGGGCTTACGGATCTCAACCTCTCTTCGGACCACATGGTGAATATTTGTCTCCGGGCTCGCTTGGACTCGGAAAAGCGTGTGAGTCGATTACAGCTTCCGGCACGAGCGGTCCGCTTGTCTGCTCGCAAGAAGCTTTGGCTTTTGTGCTTCGGCAAATCGGTTATCCCTTGTTTGCCAACCTGTTGGGGCTCGTTGCATTTCTGGCCCTTCCCTCCGTCATCCTAATGATGATCTACGGACAGACGCGGGTGTTCTTTGTGATGTCGCGCGATGGCCTACTGCCTCGCGCATTGTCGCGCGTGCATCCGCGTTGGCAGACGCCGCACATCATGACACTTGGCACAGGTACGGCGGTCACAGTTGCGGCCGCCTTCCTGCCTGTCGGACGATTGGCGGCAATCGCGAACTCAGGCACTCTCTTTGCCTTCTTCATGGTTTCCCTGGCAGTGTTGCGGCTCAGAAGGACCGATCCACAACGTGTGCGCCCATTCCGGGTCGCTGTGGTGTGGATCATCGCACCACTATCGGCTGCGGGGTGCGTCCTGCTGTTCCTCTTTTTGTCGACGGAGGCAAAGTTAGTCTTGCCGGTGTGGTCCGCTATCGGCTTGCTGATCTACATCTCCTATGGGGTTCGGAAATCACGGATGGCACGACGGCCAGAAGCAAGATGAGGGAGGACGCGCCTAACGTCTTCGACATTATCCGTGTGAAGCTCGGAATATTTTCATCGACGTCACTTGTGGTGTTCAATTTGAGGGAAAGATGATGGATGTCGATGCTCAGGATGGTGGAATGAGCCATGCGATGTCGAGTGCGGTCCGCAATCATGCGGTTGAGTAATTCGTGGGACCTAATTGCTTGAGTCTACGATGCTTTCCTAGACGTGGTCGTCGCGCAGATGCATTCAAGAATACAGTTCATCAAGGATGTCCCAGCTCCGACAGGTGACTAGGGAAAATTGTCCGAATCTATCACGGAAATGTCTTCATTCCGCGGGCCATTTGCATTCACTGACCTGGCGTCTCTTATACCCTTGGAGCAGGAGTCACCCGTAGACACTATGTTTGCACCGTTGAAGTTCATTAGACACGCCGCCAGTGTGGTCACGTTGACCTCGGCCTGTTTCGCTTTGGCGCAGCGCGTCGATGTTCCGCTAAACCCGGGGAGTTGGATATCTCACGCCGAGTTTGCCAGTACTAAGCCGTCTAGTCCCTCGTTCGAGGTTCGAGAAGGCTTTCCGCAAGGTCTGGTGCAATTATCGGAGGGATCTATCCAACTCCAAAACTTCGATTTTGCGAGCGGCACAATCGATTTTGATATGAAGGTGACCGGAGATGGCCTTCCCGGTATTCGTTTCCGTATGCAAGGCGAACGGGGAGCGGAGAACTCCGAAGAGTTTTACCTACGCCCGTCGGTTGACTGCAGAGCTTCAGACGACTGCGTGCAGTACGCTCCCATCATTAATGGCTTCATGCTCTGGAATGTCTTCCCGGAGTATCAGACTCAAGCCCCGGTCTATGACGGCTGGAACCATTTCAAGCTCGTAATTTCGGGCCGACGAATGAATCTTTATGTCAATCACTTTCCGGAACCTGTATTGAAGGTAGGAAAGCTGGAGAGTAGTTCTTCTCACGGAACTATCGGTCTTGTGGGACCGGCACAGTTCGCAAACCTAACAATTCGCGCTGGCCAGGTTGACGGGCTCCTTTCATCGGTCGCGCCAGATCGTTCCGATAACGACCGAAGCATTGTTCATCACTGGGAACTTGGCTCTTCTACTCCTTTCCATCTGGGCAAACCTCCAGCTTTCTCGGATGTTCCCTCGCAGGCGTGGAAACCGGTCAGTTCGGAGAGGTTCGGGTTTGTAAATCTCAATCGTCTCTATTCTGCGCAAGAGGTTTCCCCAGAGCTGACATGGCTCCGCTTCTCTGTTTGGTCCGAAAAGAGTCAGACCAAGACTATGTCGCTTGGATGGATCGGGCAGGCATGGATCTTCGTCAATGGCTCGTTCTTGACGACAAAAAAGAACTTCTATTACCCGGAGGCAGAGCGGCAACCACCAGACGGGCGCTACAGCTTAGAAAACGGCACCGTACAGCTCGTTCTTAAACCTGGTAGGAATATAGTCACCTTCGCCGTATACGATTCCATCAGGAACACTGGAGGGGATCGCACCAGGTACGGCTGGGGCGTCGGCGCTAGCTTCAGGGACACCGCAGGATTACGGTTCTAATCTGTCCGCTATAAACATTGTTTTGACGATTGGCCACTGTTTCCCGAGATCGAACACGCGCGGCGAGGAGTGTGGCCGTTCGTCAACATCGGTCAGTAGCTATATGAATGAGGCATGCGAGAAGGGGTATCGTTGTCGCCAAGAGCGGCATATGTCGCGCCATGTGACGCATACTAACCCGCCCAACCAGACCGCTGAAACAGAATGTGGAGAATGATCATATGTTTCAGCTCCTCATACTCGGAGCATTCTTGGTATCCAATTTGACGGTCGTCAACGTGCAGCCAGAATGTCAGGTTCACATTCTGCAGCCGCTAAAAGACGATCTGGGAAACCATTGGCAAAGTGGGAAGACTCTTTCGGTGACGATTGAGCGAGACAATGCGACCGGAGGAGAATTTTGCGCACACGGGGGTTCATGTTTTCCTCGTCGGATTGACGGTAGGGACGCGGTCAAGCTCTTAAATTGTCACATTGGGCCCGCAATAGGTGGTGGAGATCACCGTTTGGTGCAAAATAACGGCTCGTTCAAGAAGTAACGCCAAGATGCATGTCGATCCGCATGGACATGTATACCTTTAGGTATTCCACGAAAATGCACTCTTGGTCTGCCCGATCTTTGTACCGTGGAGTGTTAGTGTAGCGCAGCTTCTTTTCGATCAAGTAGCCGCCGTCGGGCTCTGTTGAACCTTTAGGGTTGGATGAAGGGCGTCCGAGACGTTGCCTGCCCTGAATTTCAAGCAGTCTGTAGTTTGAGGCCTTCACCGATGAGAGCGACTGCCTCGGCGAGCGCACTGGCACCGATCCCGAAGGCCCGTTCTACGTGCGCGCCTCGCTGCGGACGTCTTGTGTGAGGTTGAAGATCGCCGCTTGACCCTTGTGTAATGCACGCATCACCTCAAACCGTCGGATCGTCGCGTAAGCTGTCTTCAGCGTTCTGAAGCCCCTCACTGAACGGATCAGTTGCTTCAGCTTGCCATGATCGGCTTCGACGACATTGTTCACAAACGTTGCTTGTCGATGCACCGTTTTCTCAGGACATTTGCTCACGGCGTTAAGTTATGAGATCGCGATACTGTAGGTCGGCGCTTTGTCCGTGTTGATGACCCCCGGCCTCCCCCCATCCTTCAAACCGTTCAGCGCCTTGCCAAGGAAGCGATTCGCCGCTTTGGCGTTGCGTGTCGGTGAGAGATGGAAATCGATTGTGTTTCCATGCTTGTCGACAACTCGGTACAGATACGTCCACTGACCACGAACCTTGATATAGGTTTCGTCAACCCGCCAACTCGTCGTTTGCGGGCGGCGCCACTGCCAGCGCAGCCGCTTTTCGATCTCCGGCGCGTACCTCTGAACCCAACGATAGATCGTGGAGTGATCAACGGGCACGCCACGCTCACCCATCATTTGCTCCAGAGTTGTCGAGTGGCAATGATTATCGAGCATTCCCAGTACCGATGGCTACCTAATCAGGCATCAAAAGGCGCTCGCAAGCTTGCTCGCTTCTCCGCTATTCAGTAGCGACGTACCTAAAGCTCACCCCCGAAGGCTGCGCAGGAAGAGTCAGGATGAAAGAACAGTCAAACGGCGGACCTGAAACCTGATGTTGCAAATGGCCTTCCAAGGCCGAGAAACTTATCAGGACAGGGACGCGGCGTATCTCATCATGGCCGGGAGATATTCTCCACCAGAAGGCCGGATACATTGACGCAGACTTTCTCATCCCTCAGCTTTTCCCTTGCAGTCAGACGGCGGACCATACATTTGCAACAGAGCCGTTTACCGGTAGGCGTCGCGTGCTTTGAGGGTGACCCGCACCAGCGTACCCTCGCCTGGTGCGGTGCGCACCTCTAGGGTGCCGGGTAGTTTGGCGACACGCTCCTGCATGCCGGGCAGCCCCCAGCGGGTCTGGTTTTTAGAAAATGCCGCGGGGGGCGTGAAGCCGACGCCATCATCTTCACAGTCCAGGGTGAAGTCGGAGAATGCAAAACGGAGCCGAACGGTGATGCGTGAGGCTTGCGCGTGCCGGACGGCGTTGACGATTGCCTCACGCGCAATAAGAAAGAGCTCGGCAGCTACGGAGTCTCGGAGATTGTTATTGCTCATCGGGTCGCCGATGACATCCAGATGCAGCAGCCGGCCGCAGCCCAGGTCTTCTGCAACGTTTGTTAAGAGACGGCTGAGCTCATCGCCGGTGATGGCCTGGCCACGGAGACCCTTTACGCGGTCGCGGCCCTCCACGATCAGCTTTTCCGCGCTGGTCAGGGCGCGTTCCAGGGCCGGACGGGATGGATGGCGGTCAGGAACACCTTCAATGGCAACGTGAAAGGAAAAGAGCAAGCCCTGTATGCCCTGCAGGAGAGTGTCGTGGAGGTCGCGTGCGATGGTGATGCGCTCGTCGGCGCGCTCTTCCGCGTTTCTGCGGATCCTGTCAGCCGCCAGGCGCAGACGTTGGCGGATTGCGAGGGTAAAGAGAGCAATAAGAAGCAGCGTGACCAGGGCGATGAACCAGCCCCGTTCATAGTAGTGGGGCTGAACAGTGAACGTATCGAAAGAGACTGGCCGTGTCCAGTTTCCGAAAGCATTGCGGGCCTTGAGGGAGAAGGTGTAGCGGCCAGCGCGGAGGTGCGTGTAGACGGCCTCAGTTCTTTGACCTACCAATTGCCAGTCGTTGTCGTAGCCGTCCAAGCGGTAGGCGTAGGAGAGGCCGGAAGGATCGGAAAAGTCTACGCCGACGTAGTGGACGCTGAAGACGTTGACGCCGGGTGCCAGGGAGCGGTTCTGCGGAAAGGGAGAGCCGTCAACAAGAGCGTCTTTGATCGTGACGGTAGGCAGTTCAAAGGGCCGAATGTCTTGTGAGACAAGCGACACAATGCCATTGGGTGTGTCGAACCAGATGCGTCCATTCGCGTCCTTGTGAACGGTCTCGCTGAAGAGGTTCATCTGGGTAGGGCCGGTGTAGTCGCCTTCTGCGATATTGTTCGTAAGCAGCCGATGGGTGGGATCGCTGAGCGCCTGTTGGAACTCTTCTGCACGAATGCGCACCACGCCCTTGATGCAGTTCAGCCAAAGATCGCCATCGTCTGCTTCCACCAGGCCAGTGACCATGGTTGCGTCGTTTGGGTCGGCAAAGCGCAGCTGATGGAAGGACCCGTTTGTCCGGACAGCGATGTTGCTGACCCCATACGCGAGTAGCCCAAGTCTTGTTTCCGTGAAGCCGAGGATAGCGTTCGAGCCTACGGAGCCCAGGGAGCGGACCCGAGCCGCGCCCGGGTCAAGGACGCCAACAGCGCCGGCGCGATCGCCGAAATAGGTTTCGCCGCTGCGCGCGGTGTATATGCCGCTAAGCTCTGCACCCTGCCAGCCGGGATTGAGCTGCTGCCATCGGTAATGCTGGTATCGGAGCAGGTAGCGCCCGAGGGCCGCGCCGGCGACGACGGCCAGCACGGACCCATCCGCGGTGCGGCCGGAGCCGGTAAAGATGTAGTGATTGCCCAGGCCCGGCTTGTCGGGGAAGGGAGGGGGGAGCATGGTGACGTGATCGTTCTCCAGCATGGCTAGTCCGGTGGACTTGCGAAGCTGATTTCCGAAGGGTGAACAGTCCAGATCCTCAACCTGTGTTTCCTTCTTTTCGATCAGGCCATCGCTATGCCGCAGCAAGAGGTTGCTGTGCGCGTCGATGATCCACTGACCGCCGTTTTTTCCGGGGCAAAACTCCCAACTGCCCGGCGTTGCGTGGGGAAACAGCGGGATGAGCGTGGAGGTTTTAAAGCGCTCCAGGCCCCCCATGCCGCCAACCCAGATGGACCCGTCGCTCGATTGCAGCAACGCGTTCGCAGTGTAGAGACCGACGGCCGTACGCAAAGGGACCATCTCCTCAGGACGCTCCGGAAATGACTGGAAGGCTGGGGTGGGCAGATGCATGAGCTCAAAGCCTGATGTGAGAAGCCAAAGCGAACCATCCCGGGTTACCAAGGGTGCCGAAAGCGGCTCTCGGACGGAAGGGGTCGGGAGAACATGACCGGACGCATCCAGGTGCAGAAGGTGCTGGGCGGCGGTATCTTTGGGCGCGGGTCCGGAGCTTGCGATCCAGAGACTTCCGTCGGCACCGCCGGTGAATTTGCACGGACCGTAAACGAAGACGTCCAGCGCCTGGTAGGCAGCGTCCGGCGTGCGGCGGTAGACGCGATCATCTTCGACCGTCCAAAGAACGCCACTCGTATCCGCGAAGAGTTGCGTGACGTGTGCGCGGCCGTTGCCGGGGTCGGCTACCACGTGCCAGACGAGGTCCGGTCCGAGAAAGACCAGCAATCGCTCGTTGAGAACAGCCCAGATAGTGCCGTCAGGCGACTGTTGCGGATACTTAATTGAATCCAGATCCGCGCCTTCGACTCGACCCAAGTATTCGCCCTGCCGCCGATGAAGAAGAATCGGAGCGCCGTGCGCGAAGATGAGAAGCATATCACCCTGCTGGGTGGACAGTAGATCTAGGAGTGAAGAGCCGAGGACGACACCTGGAACGGTGACGTGCTCGAAGGATGATCCGTCGAAGTGGAACAGGCCCTGGAAGGTCGCGAGATAGAGCAGCCCGTCGTGCCCTAGAGCGAGAGCGCGGACGCCAAGGGGAGCCCCATCGTGGCCAGCCCAGGTGTCGTGCTGCATCTGGCCGAGCGGTTGCATCTGCGCAACGGCAACGGACCTGAAGCAGAGAAACACCGAAAGCAGAAGGACAATGCGTCGGTAAAAGATGTTCATCGCGTTCCGTGAGAGAGCTGGCAGCGAAAGCCGTCACCCCAAGGGCAACCTGCTGAGGTTATTGTAAGGCGGATACGACCATTGGCGGCCCAAACTGCGGGGTGGCAGGATGTAGCGCACAATTGTCTGCATTTGCGCCACCCTGGAGGCGTAGTTTGCCATCAAATTGATTGATAGTGGTCTGAGAGGATGGAAGGTGGCGCTCCTATTTTAAAGTGGGTAGCAAGTGTACTGTCCATGGCGGAATACTATGTGCTATCCGGCGCGCCGCCGCCCCAGGCAGCGAACGGGCGTTGTGACGTCACGGAGCAACGTGCTGCTGCGTGACGACTAGCCATGGTTCCGCATGCGTTTTACCAGATCGCATCTTAGGTGGCACCCGGCAATCTTGCCCGTGCCGACTAGCATACGGCTGGCAGGGGTGAGCACTGCGCAGGACGGAATTGTGGCGAAGTTGATGAACTCGGCGACGCAACTGAACAACAGCGCACCGGTCCACTTGCTGGTGCCCGAGAACACAGATTCCTCAGGCGATAAGAGCTTCAACTCCGAGTTGTTTGCCTGTGCGAGCTCAAGCAGCCAGTTCAAGCTGATTGAGACAGGAAACATATCGGCGTTTTCCGGAAAATACACAATGGCGTACCCCACCGGACCTTTTGAGACGCCCTGCTACAAGGTGGGAATTGCCTGGGCTGACACGCTGCTTGGGCCGTACAAGAAGATCCTGCAGCAGGACACCGGCAATGTCCCGTGCAATCCAGCGGCACAGGCTGAGGTGGTGTATCTGCTTCAATCCTCCCAACCTGGGTGGCCCAACTATGTGAACGCTATGGTCCAGGCACCGGGAGTGCCTTCGCTGGTGCAGTATCCGGCGGGCACCTGGTACCTGTACTTCGCGGGGTATGATCCCTCCGTGACAGCGAGTGGTGGCATGTTCAATCCGGCCGTACGCCAGCCGTATGCGATGCGGCTGACCTTCGCCATACCCCTCAACACGACCGTCTCGGCCACGGCGAACACGTCTCTGGCGACATGGATCACGGCGGCCACCAACTAGCCCGGCTTTTGTTTTCTGGACCCGGGCGATCGCCGTGATTGTGTGCGCGCCTGTACCTGTCCGGGCACGCGTAAACTGTCTCTGCAAAGGAGTTGCACAGTGTCTTCTGGCCCGGCGAAGATTCGCGTTCTGCTTGTGGATGATCATCCCGTAGTGCGAGAGGGTGTGCGTTCCATGATCGTCGGCCAGCCGGATATGGACGTTGTTGGGGAGGCGGAGAGTGGCCATGAGACGCTTGCCTCCTACGAAAAGCTTCGCCCGGATGTGGTCCTACTCGACCTGCGGCTGCCGGACATGGATGGCATCCAGGTGATTGAGGAACTGCGTCGGCAAGACGGCATCGCGCGGGTGATTGTGCTAACGACGTACTCCGGCGATGTGCAAGCCCGGCGGGCGTTGAAGGCAGGAGCGGTGGGTTACTTGTTGAAGGCCTCGGCACGGCGAGAATTGCGTGAGGCGATTCGCACGGTGTTTGCCGGCGGAGTGTGCGTGCAGGCAGAGGTGGCGCTGGAACTCGCTCAGCACACCGGCGGCGTACAGCTTACTCCGCGTGAACTGGAGGTCTTGCACCTAGTTGCCCTCGGCTACTCCAACAAGCTGGTCGCGGACCATCTCAACATCGGCGCGGACACCGTCAAAGCACACATGACGAGTATCTTGGCCAAGCTGAAGGCGAACGACCGTACTCACGCCGTGACGATCGCGCTGCAACGAGGCTTCCTCGACCTTTAGAGTGCCGCGGGTTGCACATACCCCCCCCCGGATTGGGGGGGGGCCGTCCCCCCTCATCAGGCAATATCTTCGGGCGGTTCAAACTGTCATGATCGGTTCGTGAGGCGTTTCGTTTTACGCAGCCGCTGCCATTCTGTTATGCAAGGGGACAACTTCAACATTCAAACGTCCGTGATTCGACTCGTCACGCATGCAGTTAAATCCCCTCGCCAGTAAGGGGGCGCGTTGGAGAGGGCTGCGTCGATAGTCTTACAGTCGAAACCTTGCTGAACCGCTAGACGCAACCCAGGAGGTATGATGCCGCTCAACGTGACTTTGCTTGCGCTACCGTCAGCCAGTCTTATGAACATTTTTGGGCCCGCGGAGGTGGCGAAGCACATGGTACTCTTCCTGCGCCGGTCGGGTGCTCAACCGCAATTGAGTACCACGCTTTTAGCGCAAACATCAGCTGCTCGGTCGATTAGTAATCTTCTGTTTTGGATTGCGGACAATCTCGACGACGACCTCTCCGTTAGCGAACTCGCAAAACGGGTGGCCATGAGCCCGAGGAATTTCGTGCGACACTTTACCCGCACCGTTGGCAAGACTCCTGGACGCCACGTGACTGAGCTGCGACTCGAGGCTGCGTGTCAACATCTTGCGAGCCCGAGCCTGAGCCTGTTTGAAGTTGCAAAGGCTAGCGGCTTTGGCAGCGTCGAAGCTTTCCGACGCCCATTCACAAAGACCTTTGGCATTCCTCCAGGGAAGTACAGAATTCAATCGAACGAAAGGGTCCGTACTGAAGCTCCTCCTGCTACCAGCAATGGATATCGACTCGGATGGACTTGATGATCACAGGCAGAAGGAGTTCCTATGACGGGCCAAGGACACGAGCAAAGTCGCCGCAAAGTCCGGATCCCGCTGGGCTCAAACGAAAACCTATACGCGTGATTCTTCTGGCGCTACCATCAAGCAGCCCAATCAATGTGTTCGGTCCTGCTGAGGTGTTCGAAGTTGTAAATGCGGATCTGTCCGAGCTACTTTACGATGTGCGGATCATTTCTCTGGAGCCTCGAGGAATTGCACCCAGAACTTACGAACAATTCGTGGATGAATTCGAGTTGCCTGAGCTTGTTCCGAGTGCCGACACTATTCTTTTTGCCGGGGGACATTCAGGGCCCATGGCTTTTCCTGAACATAGGATGAAGGAGTTAGCGGAGTGGGCACGGCTGCATTGCGCCGCAGCCCGACGAGTCGCCGGTGTAGGTTCGGGTAGCCTGCTCCTAGCGGAAGCCGGACTACTTCGACAGAAGCAAGCGACAACTCATTGGACGTACCTGGAGCACATGGCGACAAGGTATCCTGAGGTTCAAGTCCTTTCTGATCGCATCTATGTAAAGGATGGCTTCTGCTATACGGCAGCCGGTGGCAC
>NZ_RDSM01000007.1 GCF_004115155.1 Granulicella sibirica | reverse complement strand
GTGGCACTTCTGCGATCGATCTTGCTCTTGCGCTGGTGGAAGAGGACCTAGGAACCAACGCTGCCGCGGAAGCTGCGAAACATTTGCTATTGTTTCTCCGCCGATCAAGTACCCAACCACAATTGAGTACGACATTGCTGGCACAGAAATCCTCCGTCGGTTCGATCGGCAACCTCCTCGTCTGGATGGCGGACAATCTTGACAAAGACTTATCGGTGTCCAGTCTCGCTCGACGAATGGCGATGAGTCCAAGAAATTTCGCTCGGTACTTCGTCCGCGAGGTAGGTAGGACCCCGGCGCGCCATGTAAGCGAGTTACGTTTAGAGGCTGCGCGCCGGAACCTAGCCGATGAAAATCTCAGCTTGGGAGATGTCGCTAGGGTTAGTGGCTTTGGTAGTGTGGAAGTCTTCCGGCGACTCTTTACAAAGAGCTTTGGGGCCTCGCCCGGAAGATATCGTCTTCACCTGCAGGTCGGCACTTCTCTCCCCATCACCCAGGGGGACGACGAACCGCTGAACTCTGAACGGACCGATGTCTTGAGTCTGCCGGCCTGTACAGCTCAGCTCAATACGTCTGGAAGCAGCGAGCGGACGATGAACAGTGAAAGTCAGACCCCGAGATCGAAGTCTGTACCTGACGATGGAGAGTAATTGCATGCTTGGATCAGGAGATGGTGGGCATCTTCCAACTGAGATAAAAGACCGATTTCCAGCGCTAAACGTACTAGTCAACAACGCGGGAATTCATGTTGCAGCAAGTGACCCGCGAAAGCACTAACATCGTTTCCGTACGTATGGGCGGCGAGATTACCTCCATTCGTGATCAAATTTCGGGAATGAGATCCTTGGTAACCCACGCTGGCGACAAAGTTATTCGTCAGCGAATGCTCGAGCGTTAAGGTGTATTCAGGTTGTGGGGCATACTGAGGTTGGGGTCAATCCCAATCGTAGTAAACCCTCCTCCTACACGGCCGCCTTTCCCATCCAACGGAGCGCCCTCAAATGTATGGTCCGCCGCAGGACTGCAAGGGGAAGTTCGGTCGAGAAGACAAGTCTGCGCAAATGTATTCGTCAATAAGGGCGAAGGTGTAGTCAAGGGCAGAGTTCTCCTTACCGTTGCGATGAGCAACGCTCGAGACCAAGGAGTTTAGGAACCAGGGCACGAGCGGGTTCTCATCGAATCAACTACGGAGGAGTATTCTCCACCAACCATCAATACGGTCACAACTGCGACCATGATCCTTCTATGCGGACACCCGGCCTGTGCTGGGTGCGAGAGCGCCTACTCAGCCTGTCGGTCTGGCTTGCGCTGACCAGAATACATTCAGGCTGCTCTCAATGAGAGAACCTGCGGATACGGCTTTTGAGTCCGCAGGATCCAGTACATCCGAATCGCCAGCTTGCGTGCGGCAGCTACCTTGGCGACGATGAAGTGCTTTTGATGACAGCGGTGGGAGTACTCCTTGCGGAAGTCGGGATCGAAGCGAACGGCGATGTTGGCTGCCTCGACCAGAAGAAACCGCATGAGCCGGCTGCCCTGTTTCGTGATGCCGCCCATCTTCTGCTTGCCACCAGACGAGTGCTCTCGAGGGATCAGGCCCAGATAGCTGGCAACCTGCTTGCCTCGCGGGAACCGGCGGACGTCACCGATGGTCAAGACGAATGCCAGGGCAGTGATCGGACCAACGCCTGGCTGGCTCAACAGAAGCTGCACGTCAGGATACGGCAGAGCGACCTGCTTGACGGCCTCATCGAGCTGTTCGAGGTGAGCATTGAGGATGCCGACCAGATGAAGCAGATCGCGCCTTCGACGATCTGCCCAGGGATCGAGCGATAAGGCTTGCAGCGCAGCTCGGCCTTCTGTGCTCCAGAGCTTCTGCTTCTTCTGCATGCCTTGGTTGAGCATGAGATGTTGCAGCTCGTTCTTCAATCGTGTCCGTATCTGAACCAGCTTATGGCGGTGAACCAGCAACTGACGGTGATCCCGCATCTCCGACCCGGGAACCCAGATACGAGGGAACCGCCCCTCGATCAGGAGCTTCAGAATGTGTCCGGCATCTCGCCGATCCGTCTTCTGCTTCCGTACATAGCTGGCACGAATCTGGGCCGCATCTCCGGCCCACACCTCATGGCCAAGTCTCTCCAATAACTGAACAAACCACTGATCGTTGCCGACCGTTTCAATGCCCACAAGCGCGGGCGATGCTATTGCTCGACAGAATCGCTCCGCTTCACCTGACGCGTGCATCAGCTTGTGCTCCGTCGTCGTACCACGCTCAGTATCGAGCATGGCAATCTGCTGAAAGCTTGGATGGAAATCTCAACCTATGAAGATCATCGGGGCTCCTCCTTCCCGCCGACCCTGGTTCCTAAACCAACCAGAGTCTAGAGGAAAGTGCTGAATCGTCGACCTTATCTAATCAGTCTTTGATGGAGAAGAATCCTCCCGGCCATTATGAGTTGCAATCTCTTCCCTATTCTCATCGTCCAGTTTCGACACGCAGACCTTTGATCTCCGTTCGATTAAGAAGACCTGTATCCACATCGCTCACCCGCACGGTGAACGCCTAGTTCCAGATGACACATACAACATGTTCTATCGTGACGACCTCGAACTTACTCGCCTTGGCCCACTTCGCAATGAGGTGAAGGCCGTTCGCCAAGCGGCTCTATTGCAAAAACTCTAGAAACGCTCATCTGCATACTAGCCGTGGGCTCCTTGCCCACGCCCCACCTTAACATCTTGGGGCATGAAAACGTCTTTGCAACAGAACCGTAGAGATCAGTAGCCAGGTTCAGACCGAGGGCAGAAACTTCATCAAGCTCATACGGCCAAGAATCTCACGATATCGGACAGACGCCGCGCATAGCACAACCAGCTCAACCCTTTTGGGTTCCAATCTAGCGACGGGCTAATGTGCGAGCTTTCAGTCACCGTAAAAGGAACAAGAAAGGAATTTGTTATGAACTCAAGATTTATCATGCACGCAGCTTTTGTTTTGGTACTGCCGACCGCCTTCGCCATGGCACAAAGCACGCAGACGGAACGCCACTCGATTCAGGAGCGACAAGCGCGTCAGCAAGCCCGCATTAACCACGGTGTAGCCGACGGTCAGATTACTCCTGGAGGAGCCGCTAGGGCTGACCGCAATCAGGCTAAAATTGCAAATCAAGAGACACGGATGCGAAACAGAGATGGAGGCAATCTAACGGCCACCGATCGGCACAGGCTCGCCAATGAACAAAACCGTACCTCACGTGGAATTTACGACCGCAATCACAACGCTGCCACTGACCCGCGCGTGACACCACAGACCGTTTCCCCCTCTCGCCCCCGCTAGGCTCACAGCGCTGCCAATCTGGATGTCGTCATTCAGGTTGGCAACACTCAAGCAGCGTTGGATGAACGTTGTCGTAGCGTCTCGAGTTACGTACTGCGTTTCGAAAATCGCATATGGAAGTCGGCGTCCGATCTTTCCGCATAATTTTCCAAGAGACCTGCCCGATGCGGTCTAAATGGCATCCTGACGCGGGCACGTCTGGGATCGGTCAATGCCGTGTCGCCAGTCGTAACCACGGTGGAGTGGGTCGAGGCCATGGTAAGCGGGATAAGAACGCAACAAGGCCAACGCTTTGAAGGGGCGGCCCTTCCGACAGTCCCTGAAAGGCACGCTATCCAAGCTCAATCGAACAACGCATTCTTAGCGTCGCGAAGGTTGCCGACTTGGTTTGTTATGCATGCTCGATGCAGGCAACGGCAACCACCGGCTCCGCTCTTCGGGTTGAGGGCGGAATCGTCGAGTCAATTATCTAGGCGCACTCAACTCTGTATCCGGGTTGGTTCACCGTACTTCGGAAACAAACCATTGTCATAACGTCGTGAAGGAGAACAGTGCTTCCTTACATAGGGCAGGAACTGCTTGCAGTATTTCTCGAAACCTGCACACATTTTGAGCGCACCTTGAAGGGAGTGTGGCGCGAGCGGTTGATGAGCCTTCTCTCTGAGAGAGGCTTACGCCGCAGGTCGCGGCTTGTGACCGCCCTCCCGTCAACAATGGGCAGGAGCAGACATGTACTACTCCGCCTTCACAGACCGGTTGACCGGCGATCATAGTAGCAGGGATGAAGCAACACAAGGGCGCAAGCTGAGTGTTTTGACAGCAATGACTTGCCACAAACATAGACCAGGAGGGGGTCGTTCTTGAGAATGTACCAATGGATTGTCATCAGCATAATTGTCTTCCTAAGCTCAAACAGCTTCGCTGAGCCGAAATCCAAAATCACCGTCAAAGTTATGATCGTCTCGATGTTTGGTCCGGAAGGAGAGGTGTGGCGCTCGCACCGGGTGCTAGATAGGCTTACGGTGGTGCCTGGTCTCCTGCCCGCCGACTCAGCTGTACACTGCGGCCGTGATGGGGTGTGTCAGGTCACCACTGGGATGGGTTACGCCAATGCCGCCGCGTCGATTAGTGCCCTTATTTACTCACGGCAATTTGATCTTCAGAAGACTTATTGGCTTATTGCTGGCGTCGCTGGAATAAACCCAGCTCGTGGTACCCTCGGCACTGCCGCCTGGGCACACTACTTGGTAGACTTCGGTCTTCAATGGGAACTCGACAAACGAGATGCTCCAGCTGCCTGGCCAAGTGGATATCTTGGCATCAACACAATGAGCCCAGCTGAGAAGCCTCAGCTAATTTATGGGACAGAGGTGTTTAAACTCAATGACGAGCTGGTGAATCGCGCTTTCTCCCTCTCTGAAAGTGTGAAGCTTACCGACAGCCCTAGCGCTCAGAAAGCACGAGCTGTTTACGGTTATGCTCCTGCTAATGCGGCACCTGCCGTTGTCCAGTGCGATACGCTTTCAAGTGATACCTGGTTTTCTGGAACCCATCTGACTGAACGCGCTGATGTATGGGCATCGGAGTTAACGGACCACCATGCCGTCGCCTGCACCAGTCAGCAAGAGGATAACGCAACCTTTGCGGTTCTGATGCGGGCGGCTGGAGAACACTTGGTGGACACAAACCGTGTGGCTGTGCTCCGCACAGGTTCAGATTTCGATCGAGCTCCTCCCGGCGGAAGTGATGCGAGTACTCTCCTCAATTACCAATCGGCTGGAGGCTTCGAACCCGCAGTCATGAATCTTTACCTCGCAGGCAACACGTTGGTGCAGGAAATTGCGGGACATTGGTCAGCTTGGCGGCGTGGAGTTCCGCCGCGATAGGACCCCGCTTGATGTTTCCTAGAAACGATTTCTGAGAATCACCTGCTGCGAACGAAGGTAATGTGCAGCGAATGTAACTGAAAATCGGACATGACGGAATCAATCTGCCATTCCACGTCTACCACGTAAAGCGGAGAAACGCATGACCCGGTTCTCTCTGTGTCTACTCATAACGTTGCGGAGGACATATTGGCTGACGCTCTAGTTGCTCATTCCCAACTTCGCCGCATTCCATCTCACCTTTTGTGACTGGGGGTCCAATGGGCGTACTTACGGACGCTCTCCCGAAACCAGCCATGCAATGGTTGCTCGGTGAGTCGTGGGTGTCAGACCATAAGCTAGGCACCACGAATCGAGTCGCTTGGAGCCTATCGGCAGCCACGAACTCAACTAGGCGGGAATCATCTGCTTTTTGTCCATATGTGGTGCTTCCTCCCAGTTTTGGGCGATGTCCAAACCTAGATTTCGGCGAAACTCTGATGTGGCCACGAATGTGCGCGACCACACACAAGGCGTGCCAGAACGAGAGGGAACGCTGAGCCTTCTGCAGTGGCTAAGCGCGCTGAGTCTCCATTGAACTGGCGAGTTCCAGGGTCACTCACAATCAGCATGGTGTTGCACTTGTGCACCACTCTAGAGAGCGCAGAGAAGTAAAAAGTAAAGAGGTGATGATGTCTACACATAGGCTGCCCGGAGCCGTGAATCAAGCTACCGAGCGAAGTTTCGTTTTCTCGGAGAAAAATGCAGAGGCAGACGAGATCGATCGAGTGTGCTGGTCGGTGCCGTTTCGCTTTGCTTTTTGTCTTCTATTCTTGTTTCTTCTTCTGTCCGATGTAGTCATATTCTCACCTCTCTCAATCATTCCGTTCGTAGGCGATGCGATCAGTAACGGAATCTCTTTTGTGGCATTTCACGCCGCGCAATGGACCGGTGTGCATGCGTTTCATCTCAGCGGAATTGCAATGGAAGCGCACCCGACTGACTCGCGCGATACGGCGCTCAACTGGATTACGCTTGGCCTGATCCTTTGCGCTTCCGTGTTCGGCGCAATTGTTTGGCGTGTGTTGGATAGGCGTCGACCGCACTACCAGACCGCGGCTGCTTGGCTACGTTTCTTGTTGCGCATGTTGCTCGTGTTTCTCATGCTTAGATATGGGTCAGGCAAGGTGTTCCCGTTGCAGATGAGCCGACCATCACTGGCGGTGCTGAATGAACCGCTGGGACAGAGTTCACCGATGACTCTGCTATGGACCATGATCGGTCTGCACCCGTTGTATCAGATTCTCTGTGGGGCGTTCGAGATGCTCGCGGGCGTTCTACTCTTCTTTCGTCGGACTGCTTTGCTCGGCGCGCTGTTGAACGCTTTCATCATGTCTAATGTCTTGCTCTTTAACCTATTCTTCGATGTTCCGGTCAAGTTAGGGGCTGGTATGATCCTCCTAACGACAGTTGCCGTGATCGCGCCGGATCTAGGGTCGCTGTACGAGTATTTTTGGCTCCATCGGATGACGGCTCCCACCGGCATTTGGGTCCCAGCGCTGGAACGACGAGAGTTCAGAATCGGGACGCGTGTCATTGAAGTGGGTTTCGTGCTCCTTGCAATCTATAATCTCGTCCCCGGTGCGTACACGATGGCCAAACAGGAAAGCCAGAACGTGCGGCATCCCGGTGCGCTCACCGGCGAATGGCGCGTCGACTCCGATGTGCTCCGCCTGGACGGTCACAATGTCGATACTCCCGTCCTGACAGCAGAAGGATCCCCCCTGACAGCACTTTACCTCGAACCGGATGGCCGTGTGATGGCTCGATCAAGCGACGGTAGGTTATGGCGTGCCGGCATACAGGTTGATCCTCAAAAGCGAACCCTATCTCTTTACTCGGGGTGGTTTGAGGGAACTCGTTTTCAAGGGAGCTACCTCTTCGCCCAACCAGACCCCAATCATCTTGTTCTCAAGCCGTTCGGTGACAGCGCTGGGATGCTCGGCACCCTCACACTCAGCCGGGTTCCTCTGCCGGATCATTATCCTTTGCTCGACCGCGGATTTCATTGGATAAACGAGTGGGCACTGGAGCGCTGAGAGCGTCCGCGACTGATCAAGGTAGCAAGGCAATTGTTATAGTAGGTACGACGGGTGTCCCTGACCGGGTAGAAGCGGATCTACGTCTACTCAGTTTTCGACCCGTCAGACTACAGTGATCTTCAGACTCGCCCATTCCGTCTGGTCGAAACCTCTCACTTTCATACGGGAACTGTTCTGATAGCCTGCCTGCTGCTAATGTCATTTGGCGTTGAAAAGTGTGATGGAGGAGGTGCGAATCGTTGCGTTCGGCCAACATTATAGGCTCCGGCCCTAACGGACTGACAGCAGCCGTGACACTGGCGCTAGCGGGAGTCCAGGTGTCGGTTTTCGAACGCAATGTCCAGCCTGGTGGGGCTGCGGCGACCGGGGAGCTCACCCTTCCTGGCTTCCTCCATGACATCGGTTCAAGCGTTTTTCCACTCGGAATCGCGTCACCGGCCTTTCGCGCGCTGCAACTCGAAGAGTGTGGCCTCGAATGGCTTCAACCGGGTGTTCCCATGGCTCACCCTCTCGATGACGGCTCAACCATTACTCTCGAATCCGAAGTCGAGTCAACCATCTCGCAGTTCTCAGCACACGACGCTCGAAACTATCGATTGCTACTTGGCCCGACAATCCGTGCGTGGGAGGATTTAGTCGACGATTTTACGCGTGGCTTGTTGCGCGTCCCAAAGCATCCAGTTGCGATGGGCGTCTTCGGTATCCCGGCACTACTTCCTGCACAAGTTTTAGCTCGGCTCCTCTTTCGAGACGAGCGGGCCCGAGCGCTGTTCGCTGGATGCGCTGCACATTCGGTAATTCCCTTCACGAAGGCCTCGAGCTCCGCCGTTGCTCTCGTTATGCTTGCCGCGGGCCACACTACGGGCTGGCCCATCGCACGTGGTGGAGCCGTGAGCATCAGTCGCGCACTCGTCAATCGCCTTACTGAACTCGGCGGTAAGCTGTACACCGGAGTCGAGGTGACTTCGCTTACAGGACTTCCGCACTCCGACATCACACTCTTCGACACGTCAGCCGAGTCTATGGCCAGCATATCGGGGGGCGCTCTCTCCTTGGCATTTCGTCAGCGAATAACACATTTTCGTCCCGGTCCCGGCATCTTCAAGATCGATTACGCCTTGCGGGAACCCATTCCCGGGCGAGATCTTGCGTGTCTGCGGGCCGCTACAGTACATCTTGGCGGGACGTTGCCTGAGATTGCCCGCTCCGAACATGATGCGTTCTATGGCCGCCACAATGAGCGACCTTTTGTTCTCGTCACGCAACCTAGTCTCATAGATTCAACCCGATCACCACTTGGCAGACACACGGCGTGGGCATACTGCCACGTTCCGTATGGATCAGAGCGAGATATGAGCGCATCCATCGAAACCCAAATTGAGCGTTTCGCGCCCGGTTTCCGCGATGTCGTTCTCGACCGCTGTGCCTGGAATACGAGAGCGTTAGGACGTTGGAACCTGAACTTAGCGAAGGGAGACATATCGGGTGGTGCCATGACGCTGAAAGGGATGCTTGCACGGCCGACCATTCGTGGACACCGAACCTCTAACGCTCGTATCTACCTTGCCAGCGCATCCACCCCTCCAGGTGGTGGCGTGCACGGAATGTGCGGCTATCTCGCAGCGTCGGCAGCACTGGCCGATCATCGGCCCCGCTGAGGATGTCGACGGCGGCCTGTCAGGCGCGCACTCTCTCGCCAAATCTACTACGAAGTTTCTGCTCGAAGCGTCGGAGCCTGACTAGTCCAAGCGGTGGGCGGTTGTTGCAGGTACTAAGCGACTTTAGGTTCGCTAGTGCGCAGCCTCCAGTCGCGAATCATCACGTTCATCTCAGAGCCTTCGCTCAAAAACGGGCTGTCCAATCGGCGGAAACGCTCGCCGCATCGTATAGCGCGAAGACAAAAGAACTCGCAATAGCTTGACTAAGCTTTCCTCAATAGGAATTAGGAACTCGTGCGACCCCCTCTTAAACAACTGGCTCGAGTTGCTATTGGACCCCAACACCAAACGTAAATATCGTGCGCTCAGGCCTCAGACTATGCATGGCCAACTTCCGACAAAGGCGTTGTCCGGGACTGATCTAGGCATGGTTCGCTCAGAGCCGCCGTCCAGTGACAACGAAAGCTCTTGTCGGGAGACGGATGACGCCATCCTCTCCGGCATAGCTTTGGAACGCATCCTGTAGCGCAGCGTGCAGTTTTTCTGCCTCAAGAGGGGTCAACGTGGCATAGCCTGGAAAGCCCTTGAACATAGGGTGGCATTCACTTACGACGTCTACCGAGGAGAACGGACTCCAGTCCGCTGTCACAACCTCGACCTGGACGTCGCTGCAGCCCGCAGCTCGCACGTCAGCGCGCAGTGCTTCTTCCGTGAAAACAGGGAACATGTCGGCAGGCCAAAGAACCCGGGCGGGAAACAGAGTGCTGAACACCCGTTTCATAAGGTGAGCCGGAGAGCAATCGTCCCTTTGAGTCCACATCGAAAGGTTGATCCGTCCTCCGTGCCTCGTGACACGGATCATCTCGGCTAAGCCAAGCCGCCACTTCGAGAACGCAAGCACCCCAAAATTGGATACTGCTATGTCGTAGCTAGCGTCCCTCAGGTTCAGCGTACTGAAGTCCATGATCTCCGCCCGGCCACGTTGGCCTGGGCCCAAACGTTCACGTATTCGGTCGATCATGGGCGCGCTCACGTCTGTAGCAAGCACCCTTGCTCCACGCTCGGCGGCAACAAGGGCCAATCCACCGGTGCCAGCGGCAATATCTATAAGGTCGAGGTTTAAGATCGGTTGCAACGCATCGAGGATGTGGATGGCAAAGGGTTGCGTGGTTCGCTCGCCCATCTTCTCATAGAGGCTTATGGGGCTGCTTGCCTTTTGAGTAGACTCGTCTCGAGTGCTCGGTGTCATACTGACGATAGAGGCGTGACTCGTCCTCGCGGAGGTCATCTTCTTTTCATCGCTCATGTAAACTTCCCTCCTTCATAGTTGCACAACTGCAGGTAGAAGATCTGTCGCAGCGTCAGTCGGACCAAGATGAACTCGGTTCATCAGGCTAGCGTTAAAAGAGCGGTATACGTACCTCGTTAGTCGCTAGCAGGGAGGAACTAAACTGGATACTATCCCCAGATCCATCCTACTCATTGCAGCACTATCTACTCAAACCCAGCGCTCAGTGAGTGCTTCATCGATGGGGCCATACTGCAGTCCGCGGCGCGATGCGCTGATGTGCTCATATTCGATGTGGCGCTTCAACGTCACTGGCGCTCGCGACAACGGATGCCCAAGACGAACTACACCCACGAATTTATCAATGAACAGGCCTTAAACTTTAACTTCCGGCCCTCGAAGTTTTATATCCCCAACGTCGAGATCGATAATGCCCTCGCGCAACGGCCCGATCTCTTCAGTTCGTTGAGCAAGAAACTGCAGGTTGATCTTGCAGGCTTTCTTGCGAACCTCTCTAAGGATTGCGGATGCGAAAGTCCCAACGAGAGATTCCTCGGCACGAATTGTGAAGCTACGCTCCGCCCGGTCAGTGGTACTGCTCGGGCTTGGATCAAGGACTGTGCTTCCTGAGCGTGCGCACGTACACGAGCACGAGCCTCCAACGCCTTCGGCGTGGGGACAAGTCCTCTACCTGCCTGAACCATGATGGGGTCGCCCACTTACTTGCGGATGCGTAGCAACGCGGAGCTCATTGCAGGGACGCTCACGTTCATACGTTCCCCTGCCTGTGTGACGCTACTCTGGTTTGAGGATGAACAAATGAAGCGCTTGCAAGCACGGTATAAAGTGTTGTCCCGGTTCAAACACGCTTTACTTTTCTCCACCATCTCTCTTGTCGCGTGGACCTCGGCCTGCGGACAGGCCTCCATTTCTGTGTCAGGCGGCAGGCTTCAAAGAGACGGTCGTCCGTGGACTCCTCACGGGGTTGTACAGATTGCCTTTGTCGCACCTCCCGCTGCACAACAGGGCGTATTCACCGAAGCGTACCAACACTACTCGCCTTCGGATTACACCGCCATGCGCTCATACGGGATCGACTCAGTGCGTATTCAGATTTCACAACCGGGACTCGACCCTCAGAATCCCTTGTTCACCCCTGCCTTTCGTTCGCAGGTCATCGACGCCGTACACGCGGCTCGAGCGGCTGGGCTCATCGTGATGCTCAGCGTCCAGGATGAAGAGCAGATTGGCGAGAAAAAAGACAGAGTCGCGTCGCTGCTGAACGACGCCACCCGTCGTGTATGGGCTTCTCTTGCCCCTGTGTTCGCGAGAGATCACGGTATCATCTATGAACTCCTCAATGAACCGGATCTGCCCCCAAACCCCGAAAACTGGCGCAAGTGGGCTCACGAGATGAACGCTACGCTCAAGGTCGTTCGCGATGCCGGAGCTTCCAATGTCGCGATAGCCGACGGTCTGCTCTTCGCCGAGAGGTTAGGAGGTGCACCAGCGCTGCATGATCCTGACGGACAGGTAGTCTACGCATCACACCCATATGCCCATCGTGCTCAAGATCAGACGGCGCCTTCATGGGAAGTTCGGGGACTTGGCACGAACGCACGCCGTCGTTGTGACCGAGTGGACGACAGTGCCCAAGTATTATTGCGACCTGGGTACCCCAAAATACGCGGAGGAGTTTCTCCGCTACCTCAATGGGCGTGGCATCGGCTTGATGGCATACGGCTGGGATATTTCAGGGCCGAAGTTTGGCAGTACTTTCCATGTTTTCCGCCCCAGATCAGCGCGTTTGAAGGTTTGACATGTGGAGAACCGGGCTTTGGACCCGGCAGGGCAGTCGAGCGATTCTTTCAAGGGCGGCTTCAACCATGAGTTCGTCCTTGAGCGCTCGCATCCTGTATAGCGTGCCAGCTTTTCACGTGCCCGTGGGCCACCGTGGCCCGGATGATCCTGAGCTTTCCTTGTGCTCTCTTCAGACAAATTGTGGGACCGCATACGAGCGGCGAGGAGCAAGGAGATACAGCTGCACTGTTCTTCGCACTGCACCCGCAGGAATGTTCAACATTTAAAAGTGTCGGTCGCGCATAACCCTGTCTGTAAGCATTCGCGCTTCGACACTACGAGGAGGAGAAATCTTGGCGGAAAAAGAAATCATCACAATTCTGGACGGTCTCACGCTTGAATCGTCGTTTCAAGCCGGTCTTCAAACTACACCTGTTGCGTCTTCGTAGAGACGACACCACCAAAAGGTGGACCGCCGCCACATAGCACCTCAAAGAGGAAGAGATCTGTACGGTTCTTGAAGGGGAATACGAGTTCTACAAAGATGGCGCAGGGATTCCGATGACGGTCGGTCGATCTATCCTTTCCACGCGGAACACCTACCATGCCTTCCGAAATGTAGGCGAAACGGCTGGCCGAATGATGCTTACAACGAATGGCGGCGGAATCGACGACTATTCTCGCGCGATCTCCGGCCTAAAGCTTCCAGAAGACCTTAAACGCATGACCGAAATCAGCGATCATTATGGCTACTTTTACTTCCCCTCGCCCAAGGCGGAGAACTCCTGAGCACCGCCGTAATCTGCGTGCAGACAGTGAGACATCGATGGTGACAGAGCCTGCTGCTTTTGAAGCTTTAACGAAACCACCCTCACAAGAAGCACCGAGCCACACCGTCATCGTTCCTGCTAGTGTTGGATTGCCTCGGCGATTCAGCGTCGACTCAGTTATCTCGCTAGCGGGAGGGAGATCACTGGAAAGTTACGAATCACCGCGAAAGAACCACTTCAAGTGGTTTGATGAGCAGAGGCGCGTGTATATCGATGCTCCACCCGCGCCTGCTCGTCTACGGAACAACTATTCGAGCACGGCAGAAGGTGTCCCCGTCGTGAACCAGGTTTGAACGAGTTGACCCGGTCCAACACCATCGTCGATAACGGCTTCTCCAGTCTGCGCATCGATATGGCAAATGGGAGTGCCCGCAGCCGGAAAAGACGTTACCGTGCTGTTTGGAAAGTTCACGCGGATGCTGCCGAAGTTCGGTCCAGCCCAGTCCCATGTCGTCGCGACGAGTCCCACACCTCGCCCCTGCAGGTATTGCAGGAAGGCCACATCGGCGGTCCCTGTGATGTTGTCGCAGTAGTAGCCATTTCCCCACTCCGTGACCATCACGGGGTTGGTTGCTGCAAAGTTTCCGAACATCACGTTCCACCCGGTTCCAGCAACGACGTTCCCGTTCGCGTCTGTTCCGGCGGCGTTCTGATCCTGGTAGTTGTGCGCGTATGGGTGAGAGGCGTAGATCACCGGGCTTACTGTGTCAGTGAGCGGAAGCGCACCGGTAAGCTCTTCGGCATGCTCCAGACCATCGGCGATGAGCACGTTCTTTGCTCCCGTGCCCCGGATCGTGGCAATGAGTGCGTTCATCGCGGTTTGCCACTGCGTCCAATCGGCGGCAGGCGGTGGGCCTTCGCGAGTAACACCCACAAAAGGTTCGTTGTAAATCTCAAGCAAAATCCCGGTGTCCTGCCCGATCCAAGGAGCCGTCGTCAGCAAGTTCGTCCATGCACCCTGTGCCCCCCCAGCCGGAAGTCCCGACTCATTCGTTTCGCCGGTTTGCGCCTCGTCCTGATCGGAAAGGATAACGGTCAAGCCCGCGGCACGCGCAGCTTTCGCTGCGGCTATGACATTGTTCGTGAACGTCTGTGATGGATAAATACCCTTGGGATCAATCCCCGTTTGTGCAAACTGTATCCGTACAGAGTCCGCACCCTGCTGCACCATCTGCGCGTACTCCGCCGAGGTGTAGCTTTGCGCAGCAGTCAGAAAGATCTGCTTCGCTCCGTCCGCACTGGTATACCCCGGCGGCGACACAAACGCCACCTGCTGAAAGGCATGCGGGATCCACGGCTTTCCATCGCGGGAGATCACCTTGCCAGAAACCGAAATGAAGCCGGATGCCTGTATGCTGGATGCAGCCGTCGTGGCGCCTCCAACGGGACTGCAACCCAACAGCGCAACCAGAGTGGCAGAGAGAGTCACCGCTGCCAACACAAGACTCGACGTTTCCTTCATTGCTTGCCAACTTTCCGCGCCTGGAGCAGGCCTCAAAAATATGATGCTGCTCAAACGCGATGTTTGAGGCTCCTCCCTACGGACCTCGGACATTTGGCAGCAACAGGCGTCTTTGTGGCCGGATATTCACCATGGCAGCTGCTACGTCTTCCGATGACGACACCCCCGTGTCTAGGAGCGCATCCAAAGCAATGAGGAGATTGGCGTCGAACTGTTGCATACAACGCAAGTGCACAAGGCCATCAGCGTTCCTAGTTTACGTCGTGATGAGGAATCGGCTCAGTTATGTTGGGCCTTGATTATTGTTGGCTGACGCCATTGCCACTCGCCCGGAAGAAGCGAGCAATAGGTTCAAAGATCAGAGGGGATCTATTTGCTGGGGATACCGAAACTGTTCTCATGAACGGCATTATCGCTGCCACAATGACTCCGACCCCGCCGATTAGAATGCGAGCGCCACATATGAGCAAAAGCTTGTACGATTTTTATTAGAGAGTGCATGACGGACCAGCCGAACAGATACCCGGAGAAGCGCACTTTTGCGATGTTCACGCTGGTGTATCACCGGGGGCGGCTTCAGCCTGGACTCAATACCTACTGGGATGAAGGCACAAAGTTCGCGCGTTCCTACAACCATAAAGCATTTCGTATGCAAAGCCCGAAGAAGCTCTGTTCCAGAATGATCACAACGATCGGCAACTGGGTGAGCAGTAATCCGCTTCCATAAAGGTAAGAGAGAAGCTGAGAGCTTAAGGTCAGTGGACTATCGGAACAGCCAAGATGGCCCAAGACCATCAAATCCACTTTTCCAGCCGTAGGAGCGCCCACCATGATTGATGTTCGCCTAGGAATTGCCCACATGCGGCTACCGCGACGGCTGTCCAAAACAAAAAGCTTAAGCTCGCGTATCGGGCCCACTGGCGATACAGTCATTGATCGACAGGTAGTCCTATGTCATCCGATGCCTATTCTGCCAAGGCGCGTTGGAGAATCTTCGGGGCGAGGAATTCCAAGACAATATCGCCAATAACACCTGAATGAGGAAACCTCTCAATAAATCGAGCAGTTTCGGCAGGTGAGAATCGGACAAGATGCGGCCGAATACGGCCATATCGTCTGTACCTCGACACACCGTTGTCGGATTCGCTCATCTAGTCTCACAGATGCTGCTATTTGTTGCCGCTCAAACCGAGCCGTCAAGACGTTTCGGAAAGCGGATTGGGTGTGGCGGCTTCAGTGGCTATTTGGTCGAGTTAAGTCGGGTAGTCGAGTTAAGTCGGTTAAAGGGCCGAAGATCTCTTGAAAGGTGGTTCTATGAAGTCAAACACTGAAATGGCGCTGTACGTTGAACAGAAGGGAGACAAGGGAAAGCCGTGTCTCCTTTTCCTGCACTACTGGGGCGGAACACATCGGACATGGAACAAGGTGATTGGTGAGCTAGGAGACTCTTTCCACACGGTTGCGTTTGACTTTCCGGGGTGGGGAAAATCAGATGGCGCGTCGAGTGACTATTCGATCACTTCCTTGGCCGATGGCACAACGGAGTTGATCAAGCATCTCGGGCTTTCCAGCTTCATCCTTGTTGGCCACTCAATGGGCGGAAAAGTCGCACAGCTGTTGGCTTCCCGCCATCTGGAAGGGCTCGAAGGCGTGATTCTCGTCGCGCCTGCAACGCCGTCTCCCTCACAGATGCCCGACGAAGCTAAAGAGCAACAGATTCACGCATACGACAACCGTGATACAGCCCTTCAGACCATCGAGTTTCTGACTGCACGGATGCCCGATTCCAAAACCATCGAGCAACTTATCGAAGACAGCTTGAGTGGAGTTCCCAAAGCAAAGCTGGCATGGCCAACCATCGGCATGTCGGAGGACATTTCAGCAGAAGTTCCCAAGATCGCCGTACCTACGCTGGTGCTTGCGGGAGAGCTGGATCGACTTGATTCTGTAGAACAGCATCGCCACGAGATTATCGCAAGAATTCCGGGGTCAACACTTGAGATCATTGCGGAGAGTGGGCATCTCTTACCGATTGATCAACCAGTGCGAGTCGCGAAGGCGATCACAGATTTCGTCGAGACGCACGCAGGACGCTCTATCGACTGACTCTTCCACGCCAGCGCAAGAGTCGAGTTTCGCTGGTGTGGAGATGTTTCGGACCGGTTCGCACCTCAAAGGGCCGGTTCGGGGCAGATCCTTTTCAGCTAGCTCCGGCTCCGCCTCTCCGCCGTAAGCGCCCGTTCCTTACCGTCTTATGAAGAGATGAGAGTGGATGCGGTCGTCGTGAGCCAGTATGAGCAGCGGTATGCGGTTCGGAACTCCGGTATAGCATTTCGGATCTTGGATCGATAAAATTTGGATGCGAAGGGAGCCACAGATGAACTGCCGGCTGATATGCTTAGCGCTCTTGAGCTTCAGTTTAATGGTCCAAGCTCAGGACAACACGGTTTTGATTCACATTAGGCTTATCGATGGACGTACGGGGCTTCCAATAAGAGTCAAGGAAGTTGGCCTGGAGGATCGCGCAGGCTACCGTGACATCTCAGTCAGGCAAGATTCCTCGGCGTTTGCTGAGCTAAAGATTAGTCGAGACACTATCATCCTTACCCACAACACGCATGAATATGTCAATTGCGCAGACGAACGTGGAGGCCTGATTCCGAATTCCTACAGGATCAGCGAGGTCGTAGCTAATGGCATCGTTGAACCTATTGTGCCGCCCAATCGTTGCACTAAGACTTCCAGTTCTGCGAAGCCGGGAGAGCTGATCCTCTTCGTGCGGCCTTGGGAGCCGGGAGAGGAATTGTAATCGGCGCCTCGCTCCCTTGCCGAGAAGCGCCTTTATTCTCACTTGAGATCAAGCGAGATCCATCTGAGTCTTGTAGAAGTTCCATAACAACAGTTGCTGTATGCGGTTGATCGGGAAATCAGCGGTCTTTTCCAGGATGTGCCGGAGGTAGAGTTCCGGATCGAGGCCATTGAGCTTGGCTGTACCGAGCAGCGAATAGATCGCAGCCGACCTTTGGCCGTCGGCGTCCGAACCGCAGAATAAAAAGGTTTTTGGTCCCAGAGCCACGGCACGCAAGGCCCTTTCGGCTCCAGAGTTGTCGATCTCGATCTGCTCGTCGTGAAGATAACGAGTCAGCGCACGCCAACGTGAGAGCGCGTAGTGAATCGCCGCCGTATCAGACTTGCGCGAAAGACGTGCAAGTGTCTTGTGGAGCCACTGATGCAGTTCGTCGATTTAAGGCCTGGCTCGTGCCTGTCGAACCTCACATCGCAGCTCAGCAGGCTTGCCGCGGATGTCGCGCTCGATCTGGCAGAGAGCGCCGATGCGTTCGATTGCTTCGTTGGCAATCGCCGAGTTGGTGGCCACATGGATATCGTAGAGCGTGCGCCGCACGTGAGCCCAACATGCGGCTTCGATGATCCTGCCGCCTTCGTAGATGTGATGGAAGCCAGTCTTCCTTCAGGATGCCGCTAAACTGACTGAGATGTAGCTTCGGATGCTCGCCCTTGCGATCGGGCGAATAGGCTGGCGGTGTGTCCATGCCTGCTGGACGATCATCGCGCATATAAGTCCAAAGTCGAGCAGTCTTGGTCTTGCCTAATCCCGGAGCCAGGACCGGAACCGGCGTGTGGTCAGCATGAATCTTGGTCGCTGCCGGAACGTGCTTATAAATCTGCTCGACCAGTGGATCGAGAAGATGGCTTGCTGATCCGACCCAGTCCTGAAGACGACGCTTACCCTGCGATCGTTTTCTCAGAAGCAGTCACAATGCCCTGGCGGTTACGATCGGTTGGTAATAGCCACTCGCCTTGGGCATATGCCACTCGATATCTGTGAATTCCGCGAGCCGGAGTGCCTCTCCGAGTTCCGCTCGAAGGAGACACCGATATTGAGATGAAAAGTGATGAATCCCCCATTTGTGATTTCGCTGGAGAGAGATGTATTGGTGCACATCGTAGCGATCGTCTCCTGTCCAGTCCCAGATCTGATGGACGATCCGGCGTTCTCCAGAATCACCGAAGAACGACGGCCCTTGGAACTTTGGGCGTGTGCGAATTAGTTCGTCATAGTCTCTAATGCTGGCAATAAAGAGCCCACCGTCACGGAGAACACGTTTGAACGAATGGGCGGCACCAGCCAATTGATCGACAGAGAGATGAGGTAAAGCGTTGTCAAATGCACCAACAACATCGAAATGATCAGAGGAGAATTCCTCCAGGCTTGTCATGTCCGATACGCGGAACTCTACATCAAGTTCACGCTTCGCTGCCTCATGTCTGGCGCGCTGTACGGCTTCATTGCTGAGATCACTTCCAGAAAGCCGGTGGCCGATCGCCGCAAGTCCCAAAACTTGCGTCCCAATGCCGCAAGCACAGTCGAGGATCCTCAAGGATGAAGTACCAAGCTTATACTTGATCAGAGCATCGACGATGTGAGCTTGTCGACTGATTGCCTGATTCCAGTCTTCGAAGATCAGGTGGTAGAAGTCAGCCATGGAATCATAGAACTGTTCAACCTCACTAGACATGCCTCGCACCGCCTCAACGTTAACTTCATTATCTCGAAATTCTCGATAGCCCCCCTCACGTCGCTAGACGACGTATACGTTTGGGCTGTCGAGCCTGACCTATTCTGAGGACATCCGCCGTCAATCCCAGATCTTCTGGCCGGAGTCGTAGCAATTTGCGTCAGATCTACGCTATCTGCACGCAGTGGTAAAGCTCGGCGTCCAAGAACGTTTCCGGCCAGAAGCATGCTGGCGGGAGGGAGTGGCTGAAATGCTCTATGCCGCCTAGCTCCGACTTATCTGTTCGACAAAGGTGCTCGCTGAAAATCCGGCCGCTATCGGTGGTGATGCTGAACGGCAGAGCTGCTTCACGCGCATCTCACGACCACCTTGCCCACGTTGTTCGTCCCTTTGAGAAAGTCGCCAAACGCTTGTTGCAGTGCGGCCGCGTCAAACGGTACCGTTGCGGTAATCGCAGGCTTCAGATGTCCGCTTTCGTACCACGACACTGCCTGCTTCAGTCCATCGGTAAGCTTTGCCGTTTGTACTTGGTACAGAGGGTCTCGAGCGTACCTCCCGAGGTCGGAAATGACCATCCTAGCACCGCGACCCTCCACTACCGACTGCACGTCGTTAGCACCGGCGCGGGCCACCTGGGCCTCGGTGCCAAGCCGGATGTACTCGCCACCACGGGCGACAACAACAGCAGATTGAGCATAGGACGATTGCGTGTAGGTAGAGTCGTAAACAAGATCCGCCCCCTTGCCTCCAGTAAGATTCATCACCTCTTGGACAACATCCTGCTTTGAGTAATCAATCACGTGATCCAGTTCTAGCTCCTTGAGCAAATTCAGGGAGGCAGCCTTCCCGGCGCTACCGACGACCTTTAGTCCATGAAGCTTGGCGATCTGCGCCGCAAAGTGGCCGACCCCGCCCGCAGCTCCGGCAACGTAGATCCACTTGCCACGATGTTGCTCAATGCCTCCGGTCATCACAAGGGACTCGTACGCGGTCAGGTAGGCGACGCCATACGTGCTCGCTTCCGGCGCAGGTACGGCACCTCTGTGAACGATGTTCTCTCTCTTAGCAACAACATATTCCGCAAAGCACGAGCCAGTAAGGGACCGGCCAAGAACTTCGTCACCCACCTTGAATGCTTCCTGGCACTGCGCTCCGAGTCCCACGACCTCGCCACTGAAGTCAAAACCTAATACGTAAGGAAGAGGAAAGTTGAAGACGTTGACGCGGGCGAGGCCCGGATCCATCTTGTTGATCGACGCATAATCGATGCGGATAAGTACGTCGTCCTCATGCAATGCCATAATGCTCTTTCGCTGCATACTGACGGCTTCACCGGCTTGCTCAATCGCCAGAGCCCTGAAAGAAATGGGTAGAGTTATTTCCTGACTGACAGCTGATGCGGGTCTCTCCCGAATTAGAGGAACTGGTTCTGGCATAATGATCTCCTTCACATATGGCACGCCCGCCCGCGGATGTTCTTTCCGCATGATAAAGGAATGTGTGGCACAATCCATTGCTCGGCAGTCCCTAAAATCGGCGCCACAGTCCTGATTGATATCGGGATGCTGCATCGGAGCCAGTAGGGACGTCCGCGCCCATTGTGGACAGCACGCGAAGCCTAATAAGGACGGCAAGATCGCCTATAAACAATGGGACTTCTCAAATGGAGCATTTCGTTCCGACGCGGGGACAAATCCCGACGTCACTCATAGATGGTCTTATCGGATAGGCATGTTGTCGAATAGGACTTTGTATCTTCGTCGACCCACGACTGCCGTTCGGCCGCACACTGAGTCTCATCCGGATCTCGCAGCTCAGATTCGATCAGCAACATCTATTATTCAAGTCCACCTCCAGGATTTGCGCTTCTTCAGTAGGTGGTCAAGCCTTTCCGGTCATGCTTACTCGACTATCGCTTCGCCACTTCTCTGCGGCAGTGGCGGACTATGTCGAAACATATCCGGCCAACGCTAATTTAACGTCTCCCTCGGCCGTTCACGTTTACCTACAATCGATGAGCGAAAGCAACAGGTCGCCACGGGTGAGAGTTGCCTAGTTTCTCAGTCGACTCCGAGCATGACTTCTTTCATGCAGCCAATGAGCGGAGTTTCCAGCGGGGGGAACAATAGACGCAAAGACGGGTCGTTTGAAAATGACCAAGTTGAAAAGATGGCTGCGCTGATTGGGCACGGACACGCTGTTTAAGTCGATGCGATCGATCCGGCTTTGCACTCGTGGGAGACATAGCCATGGTCTGAGGGGAGGACGTTATGAGGCCGCAGGACAGAGACCTGGAACACTTGATTCGACAGCTGAGTGACTACATCGTTCCTAGCACACTGATGGAGAGTTTCGACGCGTACCGTGAAGAATCTGTCACTGCGTCAGCTCTTAGATTCAGCAAGGCCCAACTGTCCTGGTTTCTCGAAACACTGAATGAGTTTCGCGGTGCTGACGATAGGAAAAACTCACTCCTCGACATATTCGATCCAAGCATGTTCACGTTTGAACACACAGCCTGGGGCGCCGTTCCAGGCACCCAGATCGAGATGCCACCGCTAACCTCGGAGGTGGCAAACTTTGCTGATCGAGAATCGGAATTTGCACTGGTGGCTAAAATCGAGATCGAAGCACTTCGTCATTATGCAGAACTCCATACCAGAGAGGAGATTCTCGGATTAGCGCAGTTGGCGGCTTCATCATTTGCAGATCAGGGAAGGGCGTTCTATGGACGCGAAGAAGCGATTCGATATCTGGCGCTCAATGCCAGTAGCTTACTTGAAGATATATGGGCCACCGATGACAGTTTATGGAAAGATGCGCCGGCTAGACGCATCCACTTCGACGACATGGTCCGCAAACGCAAGTATGACCTACTTAGCTTTGAATCAATCCAACCTCCCTTCGAGCAAGCAGACTTCACTTGCTATTCAGAAGCCGATATTAGGAGGTTTGCAGTTGATATCCAAAGCTTGTTGTCCACTAATCGAATGAAGCACCTCGCAATCTGTACCCGGTGCCAGTTACGGTTGGGATCGTGAACTAGGCTGGCGGAGAGGTTCGATCAAAGCAGCCATCTGATAACTGAACGGCCGACGCAGAGGCGGATCCAACATGAGATCCGGCGTTCCGGAGGATCATCATCATATCGGATTCTTCGACCGCTGGGCGCGCGAATATAAAGTGCCAAATAACTCACAGATCCAGCCAAGCTGTTCAACGAGTTGCTTGAACACTTGCAAATACGACACCATCGCTTCACCATTAATGAAATGACTTCGCCCGTCTTCCATCTGGCAGCAGACAGGTCCACATTGAAGAAAATCATTCTGATCTCTCATTCAGGGATATAGCCGTGTACTTCCACTTCCGCGCAGCGACCTCTGAAGACATTCCCGTCCTCAGCGAACTCATCGCGGCCTCGGTTCGCGAGCTTCAAATCGAGTACACGCCCGAAGAGCGAGAGCTTGCTCTCGCCACGATCTTCACCATCGACACTCAATTGATCCTTGACGGTACCTACTCTGTCGCTCTAAGTGAGGAAGGCATAGTGGCTGGCTGCGGCGGCTGGAGCAAGCGTAGGACGTTGTACGGCGGCGACTGTCAGATACAGGCCATCGCGCCCGAACTTCTTGATCCATCTCACGATGCCGCGAAGATCCGCGCCATTTTCGTCCACCCCGCCTATTCGCGTCAGGGACTTGGCTCGGCGATCCTCGCGCGATCAGAAAAAGCCGCTGAGGATGCCGGCTTTACTGGCTTTGAGATGGGGAGCACGCTTGCCGGCGTGCCGCTTTACACCCTCAAAGGCTATCGCAAGCGTGAGACAATCACGGTGCCGATCGGAGCGGAGAAGACGATCACGATCGTGCGGATGGCGAAGAGTGCCAATCCAGCGTAACCGCATCTCTTCGCGTCGTAGCGCTGCAGGTCCACGCGAAGAAAGGTGAGGCCGTCTCTGCGAGAGACGCAGGGTAAATAACGGAATGCAATCAAACAGCAAACGTCTTATGTCTTTACTGTTCTTAGCAAGCTTCTGCTTTGCCCCCTCGATTATGGCCCAACTCCCGGAGAAGTCAGACTCTGAGCTCGCTCGTCGGATCGAGGCATCACCGCCTCTTCCGTTTCTAGAGACGAGGCTGTCACTTTATTCGTCATTCTCCGATTGGGAACTTGGGGCTGTGGCCGGGGTCGCGATCGGCAGAAGTGAAGATATCTATGTCATTCAGCGAGGAGACAAAGCCGATCCCATCCTTGTGTTCGACAAACAGGGTAAGCTCATACGGTCGTGGGGACGAGGTGACTTCGCTCTACCTCACAGTCTCCGCCTCGATTCTCGTGGAAATGTGTGGGCGGTCGATGCCCAAGCGTCGAAGGTGATCAAGTACGACTCGACGGGTCGAAAACTCCTAACAATCGAGGTTAGTCCGGTACCGATTGATGGCAGTTCTTTCCGCGGAATCACAGACGTTGCGTTCGCTCCAAACGGAAATCTTTACATCACGGATGGTTACGCAAACGCCCGAATCCTTGAATACACCGCGCGGGGTAAAGAGTTAAAGGAATGGGGACACCCCGGTAAAGGAACCGGTGAGTTCGAGCTACCACATGGGATTCAGATCGGCCCGGATGGCATTGTGTATGTTGCAGACCGCGAGAACGGGCGAATCGAAAAGTTCAATTTGAATGGGAAGTTCATGGGAGAGATCGATGGGCTCGGACGTTGCTACGCACTCAAGCTAGTTCAAGGTGTGCTATGGACAAGCGTCAGTCCGATGGGTGAGGCGCCTGGGGCTCCGGGCTGGCTATTAAAATTAGACCCGCATACTGGCGAGATTCTCGGGCATGCGCGAGTTCTAGATCAGCGCCAAGGACACGCTCTCGATGTCTCATCGTCCGGTAAAGTTTTAGTCACGGCAGGCAACGGCGTTCTCTCATTCCAGCGAAATTAGGTGGCAAATCGGCACTTGCCATCTAGACTTCAAAGGCCGTGACTTCCACTCTTGAGAACGACCGTTCAGCGCGCAAGAGATTCACCCAATGGATCTTGAGAGGTGCTCCGACCGTCGCTGTAATCACATGAGCGTTGTTTCCGTAAATGCTGATGTCCGAAAGCCGATGAGAACAAATTCGGGGCTCCCCCTGTAAGTGTCACGGGCCACAAACAGAATCTGCCAATTTCACTGCTAAAAAGGCCAACTCAATCGCTTCCGTCGTTTCGCTCTCATAGTGCGGCATCTGAAACAGAAAGAGTGATTTAGCTTGTGATCAAAGGTTGAACATCAGTTAGCTCCACTCCAAAAATCAGAAATTCGGAGGACCCATGACTACCCCCCATCGTTTGAAACCCCTTCGCACCGCGTTGAAGACTGCTTGTTGTGCCTCGCTTTTAGTTCTCGCAGCGCCCTGTTCATTCCTTTCAACGGTATACGCTCAGTCTTCAGGAACGCAGAATTTGACTGCTGACCCAATTCCTCTTCACCCCATGACACAGGTCGACGAAAAAGAGCATCTCGGGTATTTCGGCGATCCTTATCCGGTTCATGTGGCCCCTTGGACAGCACCCTTTCTTCCTCAGTACTTCTCTGGGACTACAGAGGAGTTGATGACTTGCGAACGTCCGATTAAGCCGGGCTGCTTCGAGACCTCGCCAGTCACGGTGAAGATCGCGGACGAACTAGAGGCCAAGGCCAAGGACGCGAACAATGAATTCTTCGACAAAATCAATCGAAACATCTATCAGACAGATGACGGCCACTGGAACATGGCAGTGACGCTTTATTTGCGCAAGACGTCTGCCCCCAAGACCAGCTTGGTAGGCTCATGGACAGTAATAGCGCATGCGCATCCGGAAACTGAAGATACTATCACCACGCCGACGTCATGGATCGTCGATAAGATCCTCATAGGCTCAGTGGAGGAACCCGCCAAAGCCAACTATGACGGCAAGTATTTCGAGGACGACAGGAAGCTTTACCTCATCTACAGCAAGCGCGAGGTTGGCACCGTTCACGACGGAATCGTCGCGCAAGCGCTGACATCGCCTACCGATCTAGATTCCACCAGTCCCGTTTGGCTGCTTGCGCCCAGCACTACCGATGGAGGGTTCAACTCCGAGTACTTCCACATCAATTGGGCGGAGGGAGGCTCCAATGCTGACTTCAAGCTGATTGAGACAGGTAACATCACGAAGATTGCTGGTAAGTATGTGATGGCTTACTCAACTGGCGACTATCAGCAGCTTGATTACAAGACTGGAATCGCCTATTCCGACACGCTGCTGCCGAAAGAGGGCGAGATGTACCGCCGTATCCTGCAGCCGGATACTAATGGCGTATGGGGCAAGCCAGGACACCCCGAGGTGCGCTACCTTCTCCAGTCCGACAAGGAAGCGTGGCCTAACTATGTCGGAACGCAGGTGTTTGCTCCCGGAGTGCCTTCCGTTGTCGAGGAGCCAAACGGAGAGTATTTCCTATACTTCGATGGATTCTTGCCCAGCAATGCGCCCCCGGCGACGAGTGCACCCAAGACCTCTTTCGAGGCGACCTACCGGAGGCCCTTCTACGTTCCCCTAAGCGTTAGGGTTCCCTTCAACGGTTGTGTGGAGGCGGCAACCGACGAGGAGCTCGCTTCGTGGATCACGGTCCGTAACAAATAGATTACTGGCTTTTTTCATTCGGCGGGCTGTATCTTCAATCAACGCTGCTACTTCTGCATCGAGCAGAAGTAGCAGCGTTGATTCGTTTCACACCATTCGGGTAGGAGATGGCGTGACTGCAAAGATTACCGAACTCAATGACGAGACAATTTGACGGTACGCGTGTAGTCCGCAGCTTCAGGTTCTGTGACAAGGTGTGATGGCGAAGCGTTCACAATTTGGCCATACCCTAGCTCACTTTGCACAGATGACGTCCGAGTTTCTGCAGTCCTCTCGTTTCTTTGCTAAACGAGCGATGAATGATTTTTCGGGAGTGTCGCCAAATCCGTGCCGGGCACACGCCCCGGAACGGAAGCTCTCCATTGCGCTTCGGTGATGTTCAGCACCGCAACGGTTAGACAGAGCGAGCGTACTAAGCTCTTTGATCAACTCGCCGATTGACTCAGTGCGATGAGGGATCGTTCCCAAACCCCTTTGTCATTTTGCGCGCGGTGCCGGTGTTGACGCATCAGCAAGCGCGTAGGCGGTCACAGCGATCACAGCCGCGTTCTCGGCCAGATGGTGTTTGTCCAAGGTGTCTGCGGCTGTGTGGTGGTGATAGTTGAAATAGAAGAAGATCTGCTCGCGATCGCTGGGTATTGGTCGATACCGGGTGGACGGCACAGTGGAGGTGAACAAGCGGGAACGGGAGAATTTTGCGTTTATGCGGTTGAAGTGAGTTGCACCCGACATTAGCAAAGAGATGCAAAACGGAAAACGAGTCATTGCTTCAGCTTAGAGGGATCATTGCTTCTAGGTCACATGAGAAAGCACGCTGGCTGAACGTAGAGCCAGCTGTCCATATCCATGGAATGCTTGGTAGGGCCTGTGCGGTAATCTCCCAACGCGCCGTGCTTAGAGTACAGCAGCTTGGGGAAGAAGATCTGCGCGCGATCCTTAGGGGTTGGCCGAAACCGCCGGAAGGCGGCACAACTGAGATGAACAAGCGAAAGTGCGGAGACGGTTGAACATTGGGCCACCTGCCCGCGCCGAGGATTGCGGTCGCTCTTGCAAGAAGTACAAGTTATGCAGGAGCGACCGTCGGTGATGCCATGGTTCGCGGGGAGGGACGAGCTTTGAAGGGGAAGTGCGAATCCACAAGTTCTTGAAGTTAAGCCTGTCGATCAAGTATCCGTGCTACCGCATCCGTCAAGGCTCCTTCAGGATCTGTGTCCGTGGACATGCGTCGCCAGGCGATGTGCGCGTCCGGTCGGACCAGAAGACATCCATTTTCTGCGATCTCTCTCCGCTCTGCCCACTCATGGTGTAGATCGGTAACTTCGCACCCCGGTCCGATTTTGACTGCGGCGATGTTTAGACCGAAGCGCTCCGCGACGGCTTTTGCCGCACCGATCCACTCATCGCCACCAATGCCTGTCAAAAGTGTGAAGCGCCCTTGTCCTACCAAGTCCAGCGTGGAGACTTCGTGCCCTGACCGCTGTACCCACGCATGCGGCAAATGCGCGCCCGGGCAGGTTGTCGCGCGGGCATACAGCTCGAGATCGCGGCCGGTATCCTTGGGTTGCTGTCTCTCGTCGATCACGGCAACGGATTGATACACGTGATTGAGTTCGAGACCCCGAGCACGGACTTCATGGATCTTCGCATGCATAGTTTCCTGGATCCCGCGTCGACGAGCAGCGCCGTCAGTTGAATTTGCAGCAATCCGCGCCAAGTCACCATCTCCCTCCGGTCTATTAGGATCCGCTAGCCCGATCGCTTCGAGCAAAGGCCGGTGAAGTTGCATGCTTTTGGTTGCGCGCGCAACGTACTGCTGCCCTACGGGAACGCGCTCTTGGCTATAACTCTCAAGGAGGCCGGCGCCCGCATGGTCGCGCAAGACGAGCGCGAGCTTCCAAGCGAGATTGTATGCATCCTGCATCGCGCAGTTGGAGCCTAGACCGTTGGATGGTACGTGCCGATGGACTGCGTCTCCCATGCAGAAAACACGACCGCGCTGATACAACGAAGCGCAGAGGGAGTTGAGATCCCACTTCCCAATAGAGGTCACCTTGGGTTCGATCTCTGGAATACCAAGATAATCGCGGATCACATCGACGGCCTCCGTCGTCGTCAAGTGTGGTGTCTCCTGCCCGGCGGTGTAGCCCTTAATGAACTGCCAGGTATTCCACGGCCGGAAACAGATGAGAAGACCGAGACCTGGACCTCCCTTGTCGGTGGAACTCCGGAGGATGTAGAAGATATGGCTGGGCCTGTAGGCCGTGTATTCCGAAAGGTCACAATCAAAGTGAATACTGAGGCTCCCTCCGAGTCTTCCAGGCCCATCGAAAGGCAATTCAAGAGCTTTCGCAACGCTACTATTCCCACCATCGGCACCAATCAGGTAGCGGGCACGAATTGTTAGGTCCTGGCCCGTCAAGAGATCCCTGACGACAGCCGTAACCCCGGTTTCATTCTGGTCAAACGTCGTGAGTTCCGTTTGAAAACGAACTTGCGCTCCCTGTTGCGTCGCTGCTGTGAGCAAGATCGGTTCCAAGAGATTCTGCGGCAAATCGGCAATGGTGCACGGACTGGCGTTGAGGTTGTCCTCATCATCGAGCTGCAAACCCTTCAACCGAGCAAACTCGACATCAGAGGAAAGAGAACGAAGATACGTGAAGTTTGGCATTTCTGTGTACGGGGTAGCCGAGGCCATTGCCTGCGCCTCGATACCGAAATCTCGGAAGATTTCGAAAGAGCGCTGATTAGTGCAATGTGCGCGCGCCGTCGGAGCAAGTTGCGCATACTTTGTGATAGCAATCACGCGCACACCCTCACGCGCGAGCCCGATAGCCGCGGTCAGGCCTGCCGGCCCGCAGCCTACGATCAGGACGTCTGTTTCGATCAATTAATTCTCCTTACTGAATCTGGTGATGCGACGCTTGCGCCAGCGAGTACACACCGTGAGCGGTATTGCGCCGCGATCAGGACATGTTGTTTCGGTACTCGTTGATCACTACCGCTTCTATTTGTTGATTCATGTGCATGTGCTCTAAACTTCCCCTATGGGGATTGCAGCTTTAGCTATCTTCTGCCTGCCGTCCGGCTTTGAAAAGTAGTGACGGTATACCGGTAGGCCGACTAACAGGATGGGCGAAATGATCACAAACGCTGGAACGATAAACCGAGAGAGCGAGAACCTGCTTGGCACCTATCTGAAAGAGCGTCGATCCAGGCTGGATCCGGCGACTTTTGATCTGCCCACCGCCAGACGACGTACGCCCGGTTTACGACGCGAGGAAGTGGCTCAACGTGCCCATGTGAGCGTCACCTGGTATACATGGCTCGAACAGGGTCGCGGTGGGGCGCCCTCCGCGGATATGCTGGACCGGCTCGCCCGCGCCCTGGTCCTCGAAGAGACCGAACGTGAGCACCTTTATCTGCTCGCGCATGGCCGTCCGCCCGAAGTAAAGTCCCCCGTACGAACGAACGGTGTGTCCCCACGTATGCAGCGAGTGCTGGATGCCCTGGAGAGCAGCCCTGCGTTGATCAAGGATGCCGCATGGAACGTCGTGGCCTGGAACGAGGCAGCGGCTGCGGTGTTGATCGACTACGGCACCTTGTCGCCTGTCGAGCGCAACGTTCTGCGTCTGGTGTTTTGTCACCCCCGCCTCCGGGCCCAGTTGCCGGACTGGGAACAGATCGCCAGCTTCGTGGTCGCGACGTTCCGCGCTGAGCTCGCACGCACAGGCACATCTCAGCAGACGCAAGCTCTTATCGAAGCGCTAAGCCGCGAAAGCCCGGAGTTTGCGGCTATGTGGCGCAACCACGAGGTACGAAAACACGGCGAGGGTATCAAACGCGTCCAGCCCGAGGTGGGCGAGTCCATCGCATTGGAATATTCCTCCTTCGCCATCGATGCGCAGGTAGGCCTGAGCATGGTCGTCTATATGCCCGCAACCCACGCAGACGCAGAACGGGTCAAAGCTTTGGTCACGCGTCGACGTGCGTTAGCATGAGTATCGACAATTTATGATCCGCCGCCTGAGTGCAAGGACTAGTTTGGTCGAGAAGACAATTTTGCGGCAAATTATTCGGCTCTTTTGATCGAGACGCGTGCTCCTGGACGGTTTTGGCGGTGTGTCTGTTCTTACAAGTTGGACGCTCATCGAAGATCACGTAAATGCCACTACGTTGCCAATGGCTATGGCGCCTATCAGAGCAATGCTCGGGATCTTGCGAATGCTGCCGGCGTGATTGGCTGAGATATGTTCGAGCTTGTCGTAACTCCTCGCGCCCGAGATGCGCATGTGTCAGCGGTGCGCTTCACCGGTTATGTATCCCGAGACGGCACCGAGCAGTCTCCGCGTCAAGCCGATGGACACTCGCTTCTCTTCTTTCACCTGCGGCGTCGACCGGACCCCGTGTAATCGCTCAGACATCTGCGGCGGCAATGCTTCTGTTTGTTACCTTCGGAGCGTCGGGAAACTCAAGGATGTGTTCTATAACGGCTGCAATTGAGAAAAGGGGGAAGAGACCTGACTGTGGAAGACCTCAAATCGCTCAGCGATGTCGACAGCCTAGCCAGTTGCGGGCGCCGCAATGGTTTCGCACTGAAGCCTTTATGTAGGACTAAATCGCCGCGTGGAAGCCGCGAGTTTGCGATAGCTCCTCAGTGACACGTAAAAGCGGCGCGCTCTCGCGCCCGATAACAGCGCTCAGAAGAGCCTCCTTACTAGTGAAGTACTGGTATACCGACCCTATGCTCACGCCCGCCTTGCACCCACAGCATTGGTATTGAATCCCTCAAAACCCTCCTCCTCCAAAAGAGAAGAGGCAGCTTCCACGATAATGCTCACGGTCTCCTAGTGTGCTGTCCCAGAGATTCGTGAACAAAGACGTACAAGCTTTTGAAGGATTGAGTCTGCTGTTGCGGTCCATGCGAAGGGTCAACAGGAGCTGTTGTAGTGCTGGACGAAGTGGTCGATTCTTTCGATCAGGTGTTTGACGCTCCTGAAGCTTTCTCTGGTACGTAGCCGAGATGTGAGGGATGATAGTTGCAGTTGATTCCAACTTAGGCTCGTCAGCAGATTTTACCCGCAAGGATGAGCACCTCCTCATATTCGGGCGCGTTACGCTTTACCATTTCGGCGAACCGGGGGTCGGCTAAAATGCGTTTTAAGGGATTGCCAAATGCCCGGCCTAAGATTGTGGACGGAATCACGCCGGCACTCCGCAAATGCTCGATTCGTTCGAAAAAATCCAGGCACCGCTCGATCACCTCGCGAATCCCTGGTTCATCAACAGACTTTCCGTCGAGTGCATGGACAACTGCCATATGATCTTCAAGTTCCTTGAGCAACGCGTAGAGTGCCGGCGCCGCGCCGAAGCGACGTGCGTCCCTTATCTAGAGCGCGAGGAGCAAGAGGCTCACTGCAGAGATCAAGGCATAGACCGCTGAAGAAATGGCTGAGATGATCTTTGCGTCGAAAACCTTTGATCCGAATCCCATGGAGACGCTCCCGATTAATTGGAATGACCAAGCCGAAAGCGGCAGCGGCAGATACGACCTAGAGACACTGTAACAATGAGATTGCAATAGCCACCTTCTTAGGGCTGGTTTCCGTATGCGCGCAATGGCCTCTCGCACGGGACAATCTGCAGGACGCACCTGAAACCGGGAGGCCATGCTTGCGAGACGCGACTAAGAACGGACGTGACCGATAAGGGGAAACCTAACCGGCACGGCTAGCAAGTCGATTAAGCATATCTTCAATCGCGCGTTTGCTGTGGACCTCGAGCTCGTAGCGGCAAGCGACGCGATTGCACGCGGCTCGGTGGAGTGACCTTTGTGGGCTCGCGCTCTTGTCCTTCAAAGTATGTTTATTGTCCTCATCGATCTGTTCATTGGTCCTTCGCTAAACATCATAGAACCTGAGGAAATAGCACGATCTCAGCCGGAGCTTTGGGATGAACGACACACGGCGGCGAAGCAGACAATTGCGGCCTTCCATGAACGTTTGCGCAATAGGCCTTTAGCTGTGGAGGGCAAGCATGGACGGTCGTGTTCGAAATGATCGAAAGCACAATTGGATAGGACCTGTCCTGTGGCTCTTGGCAGCTGCCCTTCTTGTGCGCGCAATAATAGTTCTCTTGAGAACGTCGCCTCACAAGAGCACGAGCGTTTCAACATCTTCCATAGCTGCGACGCCCGTTCTTTCTAATAGGGATGATGTCGATTCATCTCATGCAATTGCAAAGGTGGGCACGACACCTTCCGGGGAGGCGATGTTGAAACGACTGTCAACGTGGCAGCCGACTTCTTCTCGGTCTGTTCAGTTTGTTTCCTCGCGGGTGAAGAAGAAGACCCAATTCTCGTAGCTGACAAATCCCTACGTCGATCAGGCCATGGAAAACAAGTCCTATGATCATGTGAATCTTCAGACGGCCCCGCGACCGGTTTCGACGCTGGCTAAGGACGTTCCTGCTGGATACAACGGCTTTGTTCATGCTCACCCGCACGCAAAGCTTCTCTGCGCCACTTCGGGCAGCATGAAGGTCACGTTCGACTTCGGTTATTGGATCGTTCCTCCCCAGAGGGCCGTATGGCTCCCTCCTGGGTGTCTTCATCGGATCGGGAGTCTCGGTCCGGTAGCAATGAGAGCTCTTTACATCCGGAGAGACGTCTGTCCTTCCGAAGCGCCTGAAGTTCCGAGGATGATCGGCGTCTCGGCCTTGCTTCGCGAATTGATGCTCCGCGTCATGGATATTCCCGTTGAGTATGACCAGCAAGGGCAGGACGCGCTAATCATCGCTGCTCTACTGGGTGAGATCAAGTGGACCGCGGTCGAGCCCGTAGGCCTTCCGACGTTGAGGGATCGTCGTCTTCGAAGGATGGAAGACATCCTCCTACGAACGCCGAACGACAGGAGCACACTCGATCAATGGGCTGAACGTCTAGGAGTCTCCAGACGCACTCTGAACCGTCTTCTTCAGCGCGAAGCCAACCTCACCTTCCAGGCGTGGCGGGATCAAATGCGCGCGTTCTCGGCCTTACCACTGATGGCTGAAGGACGGCGGCTCACGGAGATTGCAGATACGGTCGGCTATGATACGGCTTGGAGCTTCACAGCGATGTTCAAACGTGTGACGGGAGTCGCCCCGAGCCGCTACTTTTCGGTGGATGGCAATGTATGACTCGGCGGGTACGCTATCTTGATGCTCTACTCGCAGGGCGAATTATCGAAAAGCACGCCGCACGCTAGGCATCGGCAACGAATCGTTTGTGCAACGATTTCGAACGGGCCTAAAACCTAGCATTTTGAGTGCGACAAAGCTGTGCTTTGATAGAGTGCTTGGCGATACCTTTCCGCAACCCTTGGTGGATTACAAATCGTCGATCCGTTCCCGCCAGATCAAGTGGTCGAATGACCTTTGCCCCTGATGCTCAAGCCAGTGTTCAGTTATGCAAAATAGAGGGATGGCTATGGCCATGAGCAGAATGCAGCATAGGATATTTGTCGCCAACTCGCCTAGCGAGACGTGGTCGAATCCTATCTGACGTCCACAACAGGGACAAGCCTCTCGCGTAAGGGAATGGCTGCGCTCTGCTTCAGATACGCACACGATATCTTCCTTCTTCTCCCGCATACTCATCCTCCGGTTCTTGCTGTTGCACCTGTCTGGATTTCGAGACCGCAGAGAAGGCGGCCCGTTCACGTTTGTCTCGACGCACGTCCAAAAGCTGTTCGCCGACCGTATGCTTCGGCGAGTAACAGTACTGGACGTAGGCTTCGAACAGTGATTGGTTCGGAAGACCGCGGCCAAGGACGTCCATGTGGTGATGTTTGTGGAGGTGAAGGAGAGCTTCCGGCGTAATGGTGTAAAAGCGCAAGCGTCCTTTGCTTACCATGGTTGCCGGAAGCCAATTCTGGTCGATCCAGTATTGAATCTCCGGTTTTCTAATGTGCAGGGCGGCCGCGAGGCTCTCCACGGAGAAAAGATCGCACCGAATATCCCTAACCCGGAGCTTGTTCCGCTTGAGGATACTGCGGACCGCCTCGGGAGTTCGATCGAGCTTTTTAGCGACCTCTTCGATGGACCGCTTGACCAGTTCTTCTCTCAATGTCTCGATTTCGTCGTCAGTCCAGCGTCTGTGATCCATCTTTTCCTGGAGCCCTTGCTGGATAATGAACTTCCAGCAAGCCTCTTTGGAGCGACCGCTGTGACGCTGCAATCGAACGACCAGTGGTTCGAGCTTATGTCCTGAAAGCACCTTCGCCTGGCGAGCCATGGCGAATGCTTCCTTACTCCATGATTGCGGCTGTTCTTGCATTTGGGGGAGGGCGGCCATATTCACCTCTGAGAAAGAAGTAGGGAATAACCCCTATACTCTTTAAGCCACCGAAAACGAGGAAAACGAACACGTCAATCTGGAAATTCTGATGGCTGTGTGGATTTTTTCTTTAGAGTTGGGTTATTTTGAATTTAGACAGGGCGGGTGAAGCAATGGCGCTTCCCTCTAGGCCCTTCTGCGGGCCCCTATGGCATCCCCTTCGCCTTCAGATCTCGTCTGGGTTATCGGGTTCACACCCCACGGCCGCTGGATCGCGCCGGTCATGCGAGCAGCTGTGAGGGCAGAATGGCCGGATGCCAAACATATGGCAGCTAATCTGCTGGGCGACGAGTCCCTCGCTCACGAACTGATGGAAGCTGCCATTCAGCAGACGAAGGAAAAACTAGCGGACCTGGCCCCCGTCAGTTTGGAAGAGGCGCGGACCGAACTTGGTCGTGCCTATCGAAATGCAATCCGCCGGGAGCGCCGCGCAAGATCAAAGATAACTCTGGAAGGAACGTGCGACGATGTCGAACTCCTCTTGTCGCCGGTCGCCCCCGCGACTGACGCTATTCATGCAGAACACGATCTCGCTGCAATCCTGTACGACACGCCACCGGATCTGCAACGCGCCATGCTCATGCGTTATGGTGCTCGCAGCACATGGGAGGAGGTCGCTGAGGAGGTGCAAAAGCCAAAGGATTCGATTCGCATCAGATGCCAACGCGAGATTAATCGCATTCGCAGGAGACTGGGCATTCAAGTGCGGCCAAGCAAGGATTAGTATGAGCCGGTGAAATCAGGGAAGGGTTACGTGAAAAGCTTCCGAACTTTCCGGGAGGACGACGAGAACGATACGCATCTGTTTAACAAAGCAGAGGAGTTTGTGCTCAAGAACCATCCAAACCCCGATCGGATTGGCTGCCCTGGGCCCGCGACTCTCAGGGCCTTCGTAGAGTCGCCAAGGAACGTCGAGCTATCCGAACTGAACGATCTCCATATCCTGCGGTGTGCCGAATGCACTCGCGACCTCATCGAGTTGCGGCGAGAACGCACCAGAGGGCTGCAGGCAAGGCCCGTCCTTGCGGCCCGATCCATCCTTGGGAACTGGAAGCTCGCGGGCATTGCGGCTTGCCTCAGCCTGGTCGCCCTCTCCTGGTCGGTATGGCACCAACGGGAACGGAATGAGGAAGTAGCTCGCCTCTCCAGCGCATCGATCAGTCGAATTCCTGTTCTGGTTGATCTGACCTCCGATGGCGCATCGCGAGGTGCTGAAGCATCAGCATCTGGTCCGATTCGGTTGCCACGCAGAGCTCTGAATCTGCATCTCCTCCTGCCGTACTACAGCCCGTCCGGCACCTATCGCATCTTTCTTGCCCGTGATAAGAGCACGTCGTCGTTGATAGTGTCGACCGAGGGAATTGCGACCGCGGATGGCCCACGCACTGAATTGAAAATTGAGTTGGACATAGATCAAGTGGGCACAGGCAAATACTTTCTTGGGACTCAGCGTCTAGGAGATGGAGCCCCTTATTACTATCCGGTCAGCATCGACTAGACCGTCCTTGAAATCCGCTCATGCAGTCAATGCTTCGCGAGCTTCGTATTCCCGAACGGCACGATCCATCTGACGTGCCATGGCCCTTGCGTATCGTACAAACTCTGGCTCTCGCAATTTCTCGGGAGTAAGCCAGTCGCGACGAGTGTTCAGATACATCGCGATTGCCACAGGCGGAGTGGACATGAACGCTTTCCGTATTTGCGAATCACTAAGCTGGCTTGACCACGTACGCATGTACGCAGCGAGCAACCTGCCATGAACGGCAGCTGCATTGTGATGCTGTGCCACTTGTATCCTCAGCTGTTCAAAGTTCGCCATCGGGTTACCGACCGCGGCCTCTGCCCAATCGGCGAAGACGCAAGTGCCGTCCCCGATGAGGATGTTCTCTGTACTGACGTCGGAATGAACCAGGGTGTCAGGGATGCTACTGGCTTGCAGTTGATCTGCAGCATCTTTGAAAATCTGATGGAGTGCTCGAATTCTAGCCTTGCGCAAGTAGGTATGACTCCCATAATCAGGTATCTCGACAGCTTCCTCAAGGGACGCCATGATTGCGGGCATCCGGGCGCGGAGTGCGGATAGCCTCAGATCGGCGCAGCCCTGCACGAGTAGAGATGCAGCTTTTGGAATACTGGCCTTCTGCAGTTCCGCGAGATGACGGGCCACTTCTTCAAAGAGGCGAGGACGGGCATTTTCCATTTCGTCCAGAGGCCGGCCCGCGTCCTCCATAAGCCAGGCGTGCCACACATCGTGCGTCGCCAGAAGTGTTGGAAGGTAATCGGGGAAGTGTTCTCTCAGTTTAACCGTCACGCGGTATTCGATCATGGACGGGTCCGCGACCGCTTTGAACCAGACCGCAAAACCATTCTCTGTCGCAAACCGGATGAGTGTGGAACTCGACGCGGCATTGACCTGTTTGATCTCCACGAATTGCTTAGTTGCTACATCGGTATGGGAGGCGGTCCATGACAACACCTCGCTAAACCAACCTAGACGAGAGAATTGCCCGCGTCCGGTTGTCCCATCAAACACCAGAGCTCGAACGGTTCGGAGTTCCTCGCCCACAAACTCATCTGTCGCAAGGTCGCTAAGGTTTTTCCAGGAAAAGGAGCTATCGTTACCCGATTGAGGACGGTCGATCACCTCAGCCAAAATCAACGAGTCGTGAGCAAGAGCATCAAGTTCATCGAGAACGATAGCTTGAATGCCAAGTTGTCCTCTTATCTTCGACAGTATGTTTGGTGCAATCCGGCTCCAACGCGGTATGTTCGCACGAGGTAGAACCCAGCGCTCGCCATCTCGTCTCGCTAAGACAGTCCGCGAGCAGGGCTCAATCAGGAACAGTCGAAAGTGAATGCAATCGGGATCCGTAATGGTTCTCTGCACATCCCACCGCGCACACGCCAGATTGACAAACTGAGCTTATGCCGGTGGGGACGACCTGATGCTCTTCACCAACGGTGCTTGGCTCGAGATTTGCTTCGGCACGCGGGCGAACCCGCGTAGCACAAACGATTCCGAACAAAGTTTCCCATCCCTCTTCCGTAGAAACAACGAAAAGTAGGTCGCAGGATGCGACAAAATGCGGGCTCAGAGTTGGCGTACCACTTGAAGCGCCATATCCAATTGAGTATCCCGACCCTTTTGTGCCTCTCGAGCGTCGAACGGGACCTCGACATCGGGTGGCATTGGCCGCCCCTCAATGAAATCCCCACCTCTCGTTTTGTACGAGCCAACCGGGAGGGCGAGCCAATAGCCATAAGGCAACTTGAATTTGTTTCCGCCTAGGACGCGGCCCGGGGTTGGCTCACCAACTATTTTTGCCAATTTATGCTCGCGGGCGAAGGCGATCAGCATTTCGTTCGCACTGGCGGTATGACGATCAACCAAAAACACCACTTTTTCATGAAACAGCTGATCGCCCAGTCCCTCGGTGACAACCGTGATCGGCATCTTCTTTCCGATCAGCTTGTGGGTGAGAAGCCGCGTAAAGAAGCGAAAAGCCAACGGAATTAAACCTCGCTTCGTCACTGGAATTTCGTTGAAGACGAAGCTTCCATTCGGCATTTCTTGGGTGCTCTTTAACACTCCGTTCGAGAAGGTTCCGACCACCAGTTTGTCGGGAGTGAGTAAGCTCATCACTCTCAGCACTCCAATCCCTCCCCCACTGTTTCCGCGCAAGTCAACGATGAGGCGATCGATAGGGCCGAGATTCTGGAGCGCGTGAGAGATGTCATTTGCGACGTCGATGCCGATTGCACCCGGATAGCTCGCAATCCTGACATACCCAGTGCTCTCAGCGACACGCCGCGCAGAGACAAGTGGATTCGGCTCGACTTTAGGCAACTGGTTTCGCTTCACCTTAACAAACGGAATCGAGACTCGATGGGTCCTAGGCCTACCGTCAAGGGTCGAAACCTCAATAGTCAGCGTAGAGCCCATCGCGAACAATGGATGATCAGGTGGCCGAAATGAGCGCCCTTCGACGGCAATCAAAGCGTCGCCTGATCTGATGCCTGCGCCAGCCGCAGGTCCTCCTTCGTGGACGTCCTGAAAGATCCACCGGGGCCCGTCCGCCGTCGATCCTGCAGAATACACAGCGCAAAGCGCCATCTTGCATGTACAGCGGGCGAGCCCACTGTGATAGAAACCCATGTGGGAGCTCTTCAGTTCAGCCAAGAGCTTAGCAATCGTAGCCTCGAATTCCTCGTCCGAGGATGCGGATAAAATTTCAGAACGATGCCTGTCCACAGCTGCATCCCAATCTTCGTGTGCCGACTGAGGGTCATAGAACTTCTTCGCAACCGTCTTTGTGATCGCCTTTAATATCTCTCCGCGTTGTGACTCATTCAATGAAGACTGCTGCATGCTTCTATTCTCCTTGGCCCGATTCCTTAGACTGATCTGGAAGCGTCTCCTAAAACCTCCACGCTTGCCCAATAGTACGGAGGCAGCCCTGCGGCAAGTACGTCAAGCTGAGCATTGCGGAGAGCGTCTCCCTTGCTTTTGTGCGTACTGAGATTTTTATAGAAGTCCGTCATCAAGAGTGCAGTCGTCTGGTCCTCAAGATCCCAAAGCGCAGCGACGACACTCTCCGCACCAGCTTCGATAAACGCATTCGCAAGATTGTCGACGTCCGCCTCACTGATCGGCCCCACACCAGAGTCGCAAGCTGACAAGGTGACAAGGCTGGCACGGAATCTAAGCCTCTGGATCGCCTGAAGGTCCATAACTCCATCGTTCCTTGCGGACGCATCCGGGGCAAAAGCTAGAGCCGAGCGCTCCGGGTGCTCGACGTTCGCGTATCCGTGCAAGGCGAGATGAATAACGCGATATTGGTCAAGGGGACGAGCCGTGAAGTTGGCTGTTGTCGCCGCATGGCCAAGTAGCAGAGTAGCTGCTCCCGGAAAATAGCCGGCGATTGTCTGCACCTCTTGTTTGCTTTGCGGCAAAGGATCCAGCGACCGGGCTCTACCAAAAGATGTCAAGCGTGGGATCCAACCGGTTTTCGCTTCAGGTTCCGTCGACGCGGCCACCCCGAGGTAGCCCAAGGAGTCTTCCTGATTCTGCTTCTCTCGATCCCGCAACAATGCCAGAACCGATGCCGAAGGGCTGACACTGAAGCTGTGTGTCTGAATCGTATACTTATCGTTTTCCATGAGAGATGCGAAGGGTAGTAGATGGAGTTGACCATCTGGAACGATAATGATTTCTTGTTTCTCACGGTATTCAGTGATCGGGGCAATTAGTTCGTTAAATAGTTTGCGCGCAAGCTCCGTATCGGTCTTTCGAGCGTGTATTTCTTTTCGGTATCGAGATGCAAGACGTTCAATCTCATCACCGGGCGGTAGATCATACTTCTTTACTCCGCTTTCAGTGATTGCCAGAACACTGGAGGCTGGATTGTCGAGAACATACTCCAGCAGCAACTCGTTCGGGCCTAGATGATTCTGGACCTGGGACATTTGCAAGGGTCTCCGGAAGGTCCGTCCAGATAACGTAGTGTCAGCGGCAATCAGTTTCGATGCGACAAGGGCGCGATCTAATCTCACAGCCACTCCGGGATCGTTGTTTGCGATCAAGCTGAGGTCCATCTGCGTGACCTTGTTGTCGTCTTCGGTCGATTCGTGAGGTAATGTAGCGGGGCGTTCCGATAAGGACTGGGCCTGGATTCTGCCCCGAGCTCGCTCGATTGTTGTAAACGCATGGTCAAGATCACCTGCACGACTAAGAGACTCAAAATATCTGGAATACACTTCGCGCATTTGGTTGAGAAGTTCTCTTTCAACGTTGCGAGTCGGCGCTGTAGCGAGCAACGAGTCGAACAATCTTAGGCTCTTCTCATGGAAAAGATAAGATTCCCTTTGTTTTCCAAGCTTATCCAGCAGCTCCGCCTTGATAGCCAGGTTGCGAGGCGAGAAGTAGAGTTCCGCCGGGATCATTTGATTTGCTCGGATCGCCTCATCAATGCTTGCCAAAGCATCCTGGATTCGATTCTGTTTCTCATAAGCCAGAGCAAGCAGGCCTCCGGTTTGAACGCACCCCCTCCAATATTCGAGCCTGCGGGCATACCCAAGTGCCATCGTGTATTGAGCAATGGCCTCGTTCCATTCGCCTGCATCTCCGTAGACCTCCCCTTTCGATGTCATGATCTGATAGAGATGTGCGTCGAGTTGTGTCGAAGGAAGCCTTCGAATAGCCTGGTCGGCCAGCTGCAAAGCCTCGGCATAGCGTGCGAGACCACGAAGCGCGTCGATCTTGGAATTGATCGCGATGCTCGGATACGCGACGTGCTGCGACTGGTCCGCGGTGACGATGGCTTCATCAAGTACGTGGATCGCTTCGTCATACCTTTGTAGTTCAACGAGTCCGGCTCCGTACATACTGGCATACCGGACGTGCGCAGCATCGTCCTGAAGGTACTTCGCGGCAAACCATGCGCGCACGACGAGCTTTTTTGCCGAGGTGAAGTCCCCGAGAAGAAAAGCGGCGATTCCTTGCTCGCCCATCGCCCGCGACATCAGCAGATAGTGACCACGACTCTCGGCTATTCCCTCCACCTGTTGCCAGGTGTTGCGTGCCATCGCTGCGTCGTAATTAGTTTCAATCATCCCCTGGATGACCAGTATCCGCAGGTGTGTCTCCGGATCCTGCGCCTGCGGCAAGCTGAGATCTCGTTGGAGTTCGATCAGGAGCGATGGTATCGGATCGGATTCGGCACGCACGACGAACCGACTGACGTGTGCGTAGAGGGCTTTTGATAGTTGGCCTTTGTGTAAAAACTCATCCTCGGCCTTCGCATAAAGTGGGTCTGCCTCTAACCAGCTGTTATCCCATGAGAGTTTGTCCGCACGAGAAAGCATCATGTCAGAGGTGTTCTGGTCTTTGCTATGCCGATGTATCAGGATGGCCGTTATCGCTGCGATAGCGATGACTGTTACGACCATCGGCCATTTTGCTCTGCTGAATATCTGCATCCTGCAGCACCTCGTTTGCGTGCTCGTAAATGCTCGTCAATGACACACACTGTAAGTGCTCCACTCGTGCCCAACGGAGACCTAGTCACTGCCTCCGGTTAGTAGCGTACCTCGTTTCACTCACCCATATCGACGCAGAGTTCACAGAAATCTCAGTCGATGTCCTGATACTCGTAGGGTATGACCCGATGCAGCATGAAGAGTGCCTGCCAAGGACGCGCTAAGTTATAAACTCTCGACGTTTCGTAAGAAAGTGTCATCGTTCTGGAACGAACTTTCAGAGTTAAGCATCCATTGAACAGTCAGAGCTCTGGACAAATGTCTGGCTTTTGCACGCGCTTCAGAATCCGGGCTAGCTGGTAAGACTTCCCTTTCCAAGGGAGCCTTCGCTGTACATAACGTTTCGCGAGGGTGGAAGTCAGCGATCCTCGTATTCCCAGATCAGAGCTATTTCAATGGGTATACGGCTGCGCTTGAAGAAATTCAGCGCGACCAGGCCGGAGACGTCGAGCATGGGATCATGGACAGGTTCAGAAGTAAAGCTCGCCTCTCTGAAGCCGTCAGAGATTGTGATGTGATAGCTTCCGCAATGTTGGCCGTAGCCTTCTGCTTCGTAATCGTTTTTGGCGGCAGGATCATGTGGTCGATTGCTGTTCTCTTGAGTAGTGCCCTGGCCATCAGCTGGCGGACAGGGAGAACGGCCGGGTTGATCGCTTCAGTATTAGCCGCCGTTTCTTTCCGCCTCCTCTGTTCGGGCCTCGCTAACATTTCAATGGTTCTCTCCTTCCTGCTTCTCTGTGCGGCCTTGAGCTGGGTGCTCGCATCGTACCGGCACCAGTGGAACGAGATGCAGACCGAAAGAGACGAAATGAGGATCATGGTCGATCACGCTCCATTAGGCATAGCGCTGCTCGACAAAAACCGAAGAGTTCTGCGCTGCAATCCAACCTTCCGTGAGATCTACGGCTGGAATGAAGAGGACATCGTTGGCCGGACCCCGCCTCTGCCCGAGAGCCAGCGCGAGAGCTGGGCCGGATTGATCGAGCACCTTCAGTCCGGAAAGTCCTTCGTCAACATCGAAACGTTGAGAGCACGGAAAGACGGTTCGCGGTTTTATGCACGAATCTCAGGGTCTCCGATCTTTAGCCACTCCGCGGTCTTGATTGGGCTCGTGGGTTTTATTGCAAGGACCGATGACGGCCGCCATTCAGACCTACTCGAGCTCAAGAACTTGGAATCTCTGGTTCAAAGCTCTTCGGAGTTCATGTGTGTCGCTCAACTCGACGGAAGGACCTTCTTCCTCAACGATGCCGGCAAAGACATGATCGGGCTATCCGATGAAGCTGAGATCAATGACATGCCACTGGAACGGTTCTTTGATTACGAGGATCAAGATCGCATAAAGGAGATTCTTCGCCTCCTGCCTCTGCAGAGAATTGGCTTGAGCAGTCAGACGATCCATTTGAAACAGTTTCAGACGGGAGGCCGTATTGCGGTGTCCTGTAGTTTTCATGTGATCAGCGATCCGCTTACCCAGGAGCCCTCGTCCCTTGCCTGTGTTGCGAAGAGCTCAGGGCCGGACGACGCGTGGGGCCAGGAGGACCGTTGCGATGAGGAAGTTTTTCGAGCTTTCTTTCACAACGCCCCTATAGCGATCGTTCTCCTGGATACAGCGGGTGGGCCTTTCGAGAGCAACGCGCTGTTCCAAGAGATGCTTGGTTACGAAGTGGAGGAATTGCGGCAGATGCGTTTTGGGCAGTTGGTTCACCCTGAGGACTCTCCTGCAGGCCGGAAGCTGTTCTTATCACTTATGGAAGGTAAGGTTGGCCGCTACCAAGTGAACAAGCGACTTGTTTCTCGAAAGGGAGAGGTCCTTTTCACGAAGATGACTGTCGCCCTGATGCGAGACCGCGAAGGTAAACCAAGCTACGCCATCAGCATGGTGGAACGGGTTGCACAAGGCTCTATGCGATGATCCTTCCCCGACAAACCTTTCGGGACTTGATAGGATTGGCGAGGTGCAGGAATCATTAGGCTTGCCCAATCGGAGGATAGATGAGCGTACCTGGAGCAGTAGCGGAATTGAACAAGGAGATCGCCGATCTCACAAAGAGGATCACGCGCCTCACACAGATTCGTGACTCACTTTTGCCGGATGCATCGCCTGCGGGAATACGTGGGAAGGCGGATGCCACTGCTGTTGCGCCCCTGAAGGCGAAAAGGAAGAAGACAACTGCCAAGAAGGCTGCTCCAGTGAACAGTGCGCCCGGGAAGCGGATTGTCTCCGCGGCTACCCGCAAGAAGATGTCCGATGCGGCAAAAAAACGAGCGGCTGCAAGGAAAGCAAGTACTGCCAAGTAGAACTGCGGCGAGGCGAGCTTGGTTCCTTCGCCTCGTCTATCAGTTCTGTGACACGCACGTCTCTCATTTTGTCTGGCCTTTCATTGATGTTGGGCGATGATTCCAGTGTTCGCATCGACAATGTTCGCAGGATCACCTTCTGACTGCAGATCGTCATTGTTCTCGTACAGATCCCGATAGAGCGCGCACTCGCGGTAGAGCATCGCATGAGTTCCTTGAGCGGTTATAGATCCAGAATCCAAAACGATGATGCGGTCGGCCCAGGTTATAGAACGGAGCCGATGTGAGATTGTCCTGCAACCAATGCAGACGGAGACAGAGATCGCATCCGTCCCTCCGTCTGTTCTATTAACTCCCGGCGACCGCGACGGAGAGTTGAGTTCCGAATGGTACGCGAACACACAGGCCAAGCTAGTGGAAGCCCGTTATCTCAGCCTAGTCGCCGGTAAGCACTTGTACTCGACAGGTGCCTATCTCACCGCAGGTAACAAAACCGGCGTGGCGTGGTCTGACTCGCTCATGCCGGTGAGCAAATGGCAGATACCGAAAAGTATTGCTGCGTGATGCCGGAAACGTATGGGGTCGGCGTGGGAGACTCCAAGTTCGCTATCTGCTGCAATCGCAAAAGCCACAATGGCCCAACTTGTTGGCAAACAGGTGGTGGGTCCCGGTGTTGCTGCCGCGGTTCCGGCGCCCGACGGACAGTGGTGGCACTACCTCAATGGGTTCGCCCCTGGCGATATGCCTGATGGCCCTGACGGCAAGGACAAGGTTCGCATCGACGGCCCTTCGGACTGCGGCTATGAATGAACGTGCCATCTGACCGTCGCGTAGGTGAAGTAAGCGACAGCGAACTCGCGAATTGGATTCTGCCACAGAGACGGAGACACCCATCCTCGGCAGACGTGTGATACAGAGAGCAGCGGTCCAGTAAAGGGCCATAAGCTCAGCCGCGCGGGATTGGATTGAGAGGGCATCGCTGCAAAGCAGGCCGAACTCTGGGCCGACGATCTCACCGAGCCGCGGATCGAGCACTGAAAATCTCACCCTCTGCCCGCCGTTGAGATTGTGACCGAGATCGCTTTCCAATTGAGATCACAGTCGGCGGCCTGCTATTCGACATGGATGGCGTTCTCGTAAGGTCCAGCCACGGAGATTGGCTGGACACGGTGAGCGCATCATGGTCTAAGCGGCTTTTTTGACCCTGCGTTGAACGCACGGCCGTGGAACTGTCCACATCATTCGAGAACACATCTCGAATTCTCACCGTCGACTTGATCGGTACCATTTCGCACAACACGATTCCTTCGCGGGAGAAAAGCAATCCGGTGTCATTGCTGACCCCGGTTTTGTGGAGGTGCCGGCGTCGCTCCCGTCCTACTGATGGGCTGTCGTCACGTCAGCTTCTGATGAGATGATGCGTAATCGGCTGGCAGCGGCTGGGATCCCGACACCTGCGCACACAGTTGGCCGCGACACCGTGAGCCTGGGGAAGCCACATCCGGAGGGCTATCTTTGAGGTGCTGGAATCTCACTCGCTAGCCCAGGAATGTCTCGTGATCAGAGATGTACCGGCATGAGTTCGAGCTGGCAAAGCGGCAGGTTGCCAGGTTCTCGCTCTCGCTTCTTCGCATCGTCCGAGCCAGCTTCAGGAAGCGGATTGCATTCTCGATTCCATCGATCGAATTGCGGTCTACGTCGACTCAGAAAGTGCAGCACCCACCTCGATTATTTCGCGCTCAAAAGTAGTTATGAGGGGTTGCCAATCTACTGTATTCCGTAGCGCTTCAGCAACGTTTCGATGCATTGCTTCACAATCAATGCGGCGATAAACCCGATCATTCCGAAAATTGCCATGAGCGCTGACACGGTCCACCAGCGTGGTTCGAAGAAGACATCATGACCGAGTAAGCCTGTGGCTTGAAAATAGTTGGGGAGTTGCGAACCGACCAGCAGCCCGAAGACGCTAAGCGGAGCAAAAATGAAGAGTAGAAAAAGAAGTTCTTTGTTTGTGAGTTTGCGCATATGGCTATCATAGGACCGCTTCCTGTGAGTTTTCCTTCTGTGAGGAGATCTTGCTTGGAATGCGTATCCCGCGTGCCACAAACCTACAGGCACGGCGGTGGAGTGTAGTTGGCGTGCACTGCAAAGTGCAAAGGAACTTTGCTTCGCATCGAGAGAGGGCCTGACACGTCATCACCAAAGAAGGAGTTGGCGCATAAACACATATTTCTGGCAGTTTATGCTGTGACCGTCCCACGTAGAGAACCGTCTGATTTAGACGAGGCAGAAGAGGACTCACCGCCGCACTGCCGATCCGGAAAGCTGAATACAATTCAGCTGCCTTCTAGAACGTGGATGCGAATATGCTATACGACGCAATCATCCTTGGAGGCAGCTATGCTGGTTTATCGGCGGGACTGCAACTCGCGTGGTCTAAACGTAAAGTATGCATAATCTACTGCGGTGAACCAAGTGAAGGATGCGCGATCGTGCGGGTGATCCTAGTTACAGTATCAGCATGGTGGAACGTGTTTCACAACTGCCAGTGGCGTCGTCCACTGTGAGATCATGAGGCCTCCTTGGTCCCAAGCGAGGAACCTACCCGTCTTCAGTCTCGTTGTCGTATAGAGCCTGATAGAGCTTAGAGCCCTTGTAAAGCAAAGTGTGAGTCCCCTCCGCCAGTACATGGCCGCCTTCGAGAAGGATGACACGATCTACCCAGGTCAAGGAACGCAAGCGATGGGAGATCAACACCAGCGCCGTATCTTTGCAGTAATCAGCGACCGCCTGTAGGAGAGCTTGTTCCGTGGGAAGATCAAGCGCTGATGTGGATTCGTCCAGTATGAGGATCGATGAGTTTCGCAACAGCGCTCTTGCAATCGCAAGCCTTTGACGTTCTCCTCCGGAAAGCCCGACGGCCTCAGGGCCAACGATCGTGTCCAGGCCCCTCGGTAAACGAAACAGGACGGAGCTCAACTGAGCAATGTCGATCACCCGTTGGAGCATGCTGTCCGTGGCATTTCGATTGGCCATCAGCAAGTTATCTCTAATCGTTCCCGAAAACAGGACTGGATGTTGTGGCACATAGCAGATTGTCTGACGGAGAGCGCGCAACGAATATTCAAATGCTGGACGACCATCAATCAGAACCGCTCCGGCCGTTGGATCCACGATGCGGGCGAGCAGCTTTGAGAGGGTTGATTTTCCGGAGCCGCTCCGGCCGACAATGGCCACGTTTTCGCGATCTCCGATTTGCAGTGAGACCCGGTGCAACACATTTTCATTCGATCTATACGCAAAGGACACCAAGTCGCAATGCACGCCTGTCGATAGCGGCAGCCTGATCTCTGTAATTTTGCCCTGGTCAGGCACTGTTGGCTCAGTAGAAAGGATAGTTCGCACGCGCCGAACGCTGGCCAGCATGCGCTGCGCCCTCGAGTAAAGTTCCAGAGCTGTAGATACCGGCTCGAAGATGCGGGTGACATAGGTGTAGAACGCCACGAGGCCGCCTAATGTTAGGAGGTCAAGAGAGTATTCGTGTATTCCGAAACCGAGGACCAGAAGAATGGCGATGGCTAGCACACTCGTTACGGAGATACTGAACAGAATCTCCGTTCGTCGCTGAGCCCATTGCGCCCTCATCACGCGAGCCCACGCGTCGACAGTCCGTCCAATCCGATCCTCCTCGGCGCCAAGCAACTGGATCTGCGGCACGGCCCCTAGGTGCTCTACGAGAGCACCAGACGCGACCCCTATCTCGATCTGGGCCTGGTCCGCTCGCTCTTGAATCACTCCGCGGAATCTTGAGCGAACCCAGATGAATAGCGGCGGGAGAGGAAGCGTCACGATCGTCATTTTCCAGTTAAGTACGAACATGATGGCCAAATTTACGAAAAAGAAGACGACGCTCCGAACGACAACATTAGCCATCTCAGCTCCGATCTGCGAAATCTGGAGCACATCCTGATCGATCCGACTCAGCTTTTCTCCTACCATGGTCCGTTCATGCCAGTCGGCGGACAAGCGTGTCATATGTGCGATGATCTCCACGCGAAGATCCTGCGCGAGCAGCTGCGCGACCCGAAAACTGACGAGTCCGCTTCCTCCATTCAGGGCAGACCGCCCGACAAAGCATAGAGCCAGGGACACGACTGTCAGGAGCGAATCGGAAAGCCTCCTATGTGGCAATGTCGTATCGATCAAATATTTCATCAGGAGTGGATCGAGCGTTGCAATTGCGCCGGCGAAGATCGCCGTGACTAGCCCAAAGCCCACTAGTGTTGCATGTGGGCGCAACCAGCCAAGGAGCCATTGAGAATCCCCGACAGTTGTTTCGGCGGGGTTGAGGACCGTTTTGGTTGGTTGACTTCCTAACATCGTCGTAGTTTCCTTTGAGAGCGAACTGCTTTACCCTTGTTGCTAGATCCGAAGGCGTAGCTCTGACAGAGCAGCTCGCATTCAAGGAGGAAGAGTGCCATGAGAGCTCCACTGTTTCTGTTCCCACCCAGCGTCGCGACATTGCATCGATGGCCAGCAAGACGCTCCGTGAAGACGCGCCAGCATTAGTTGCGAGCGTCTTCTCGATACTGATCGGGCATTCCAACCAGCTCCCGCCGCTATATCGGCAGAAGCCCTGCTCGAAGTTCTCCGTGACGGCGCGATAGGCCTTGCTAGTACCGTGGAAGAGCCATCGCAAACAGTAACCAACCCCGCCTGAATCTGTAGACCGTAGAGCTTTTTCCAGGTGCTGTATAGCGTGTGTTGCGTCGCTGACCTGAGGACCGCTTTGTGTCGAACCGCGTACCAGAAGAACTCTCCCCAATAGAGAAGCAAGCGATTGCGCGCATTCGCGCTCTCAGGTTTTCGCCTGAAGAGGATCTGTCTTCGGTCCTGCAGAATCCCGCTCGCGCGATGCACAACATCATCCTTACCTTTCACGGCCACGTGAAATTGCGTATGGCTCCGATCGCGAATGAACTGGGTGTGGAGATGCGAACATTGGAGCGGGCGTTCAATGTAGAGATCGGGAAGACAATGCTCCAATGCCAAATCGATGCACGCCTCGGTCTCGCACACTCGCTTCTCAGTATGATTCCACCGACCAAGTTGAGTGTGATTGCCAACCTGCTCGGCTACGATGAGGTGCGGGATTTCGCGCGGTTCTTCCACAAGCACATGCATGAAACACCGTCGGCTTGGGGCCGCCGCGAGCGTGAGAAGACCAAGAAGCAGGAGCGTCTGGCTTCCGGCGTGCGAGAGCCGATCTAGCTTCTAGCCACTGTAGCGCTGATCCATAGCGAGGCTTACGAAGGCCTTTCACTTTGTCGCATCCTGCGACCTAGTTTCGATTGCATGTTACATAATGCAGGAGCACACTCGTCCTCACAGTTGGTTCGTAGAGATTGAGTTCTCTCGTATTCCGGCCATACTCCCACAATTCCGTCTTGTGACCTGACGCCCACCGAACCATCTCAAGGTACTTCGTCAACCGGCATTTCCGTTGCCGTCTAGCAGGCATTGCCGTTTCCTATAACGGCTAACGATGGAGAAAACACATGGTAGCCGTGGCTCCCAACCTCAAATCAATTTCAGATCCAGATGGAGCTGTTGTTTTCGATATTCTTCGCGACACCTTTATCGCATTGAATATGACTGGTGCATATGTGTGGACGCGATTGGAAAAAGGCCAGCTAGTGGATGCGATTGTGAACGAGTTAGCTCGAGATACGGGATCAGATCCACATGAAGTTGCCGCTGACGTTGCTGAATTTATGGAGCAATTGATGATAAGACATCTCATCGTCTCACCACCGGATGGAAACCGCAGTTCGAGGTTGTAACATGCCGGATTTCCTAACCTATCGTTTAGCTTTGATATTGCCTCGACCGCGTGCCCTACTAGTCGCTTCGATCGATGGAGTCTTCGTGCTACCTCAAATATCTATCTCACGGTGGGAACGTGTAGCCCAACAATTGACTCGAAGCATTCAAGAGAATTGGGGTTTAGGAGCAATACTCCTTGATGTAGTAGATGAAGATTGTCCTGATACCCCTTGTGCTGTAGTTGAGGTCAGGAATTCGCTCCTCTCCTATTCAGCGAGTCTAGCGGCAGTAGACCTTGACGAAATCAACGGCCAAGCATTGAAGCTCACGGAGCGAGAGGTAATTCGTTCTCTACTCAATGGCCGCAACATTGGACGTGGGCCATTTTCACGGATCGGATGGCTTGAGGATGTGCAGGACTGGATTCGTCAATGTGTAACCGATCAGGCGACTTATTTTGACGAAAATGTCAGACAGCTTAATGCGAGCGGCAGCTTCGCGCTGGTCCGTTTTCCGATGCATGCTGGTCCAGCATATTGGTTGAAAGCCACGGGCACACCGAACATCCATGAGCTATACATCACTGTTTGTTTAGCACAGATCTCCCCATCGTTTCTTCCACCGCTGCTCGGCGTGCGCACCGAGTGGAATGCGTGGATAACACAGGAAGCGGGTTACCCGCTGGATGACGTACCTACTTTGTCAAACTTCAAGACAGCGGTACGCTCTCTCGCGGAACTGCAAATGGAGACTCTCAACTGTACCGACATGCTCACCAGGGCTGGAGCCCTCGACCATTGCGTACCAGTGCTTCGATCCCGAGTCGATCAGGTGATGAACTACCTAATGGCGGTCATGCCACGTCAGACCTCTACACGTGCGCCGCGGCTCGAAGAGCACAGACTCCGACAACTAGGAATCATCCTTCGGGATGCGTTCGATAGGCTGGAGGCATTGGAGATTCCCGATACTCTCATCCATAACGACCTCAATCCAGGAAATATTCTTTTGGACGGCTGTCGGTGTCGCTTCACAGATTGGGCCGAAGCCTACGTTGGTAACCCGTTTCTATCTCTTCAACTCTTTCTCGTGATTGCTGAAAAACGCGCACCAAATCATGAAGGGGAGTTCTGGAGAAAACAGCTCAGTGAGGCCTATTGCGATATGTGGAGCAAGCTACTTAACGGCTCTCAAATCGCGCGGGCTTGCTCTCTGATTCCTCTTCTCTCCGTCTATTCCTGCCTGCATGGAAGGGGCGATTGGTTCGGGTCCGAGAGGAGTAAGACGCCCCCCTTTGAGGCTTATGCACGCTGCCTCGCACGCCACATGGATCGCGCAGCACAGAGTCCGGAGTTCCTGGGTGCGCTATGCCGGTAAGCAAGCTTTCCATGCCTGGTGTCGAAGAGGTCCTTCACGGCGTTACCGTTTCCGACCCTTATCGCTGGCTCGAAGATCGACGCCTCCCTGAGACAGAGGCTTGGATCCTGAAGCAGCAGAAGCTCTGCACAGAGTATTTCGAACGCGTCCCCGGACTCGACGCGTTGCGGGAGCGGGTCCGCTCATATCTCGATGTGGATACCATCGAACAGCCTTTGCGAATCAAGGATCGCTACTTCTACCTCAGGCATGAAAAAGGAGAAGAACAGAAGTCGATTTGCGTGCGATACGGAAGAACCGGTGAGGAACGACGACTGATCGATCCGTCAAAGTATGATCCGTTCGCCTCCGTCCGTATCCACCGTGTTTCACAAGACGGTAAAATGCTTGCGTATGAGCTCAGGCATGGAGGCGAGGACCGGTGCTCGATTCATATCCTCGACATCGAGACAACCACTATCCTCCCTGACCAACTGGAAAGTGGCTATCCCCGCGGATTCGCATTTACCCCCACAAACGATGGCTTCTACTATTGTCACGACACCGGTGAGGGCAGAAACCACTCGATTCGGCTACATCGATTCGGAGAAGCTACCGCGGAGGAAGTTCTCCTTGAAGTCCCACGTTCTCCAGGGAGCCGTCTGGTACTTGTGGCGGACGAGTCACGTCTGGGTGCGATCTGGATTCATCAGCACGCCAACACAGAGAAACTTATTGATTTCACCATTTCATCAGCAACGCACACACTGGCATGGAGAACAGTTTTCTCTGGCAAGCCGCATCCATTCCATCCTCTACTCTGCAGCGGAAGAATCTTTGTTTCGACCCAGAATCAATATGGCAACACCAGAGTGATAGAGCTAGCCGAGGATGGTCGCGAACTGCGGGAATTGATTCCCGCGCGTTCGTTACCTCTCCGGCAGTTTGCCATAGCCCACACTCGCATCTACGCCGGATATGTTGATGACGGAATAGAGGAGGTATTTGCATGGGATTTCAGAGGGCAATTTCTCGGAAGACTAAATCTTCCGAACGATGGCACCATACAGATTTATGAGACCCCTTATCAGGACGCGGACGATTTCTTCTATACCTACGAATCTTTTAGCCGTCCTCCTGAGATCTTCGAATATTCCGCCCTTACGGATAGCTCCACGGTGTGGCATCCATCCACGACCCTTACCGAACGGGTTTCTTACCACATAGGGCGCGTCTCCTATCTGTCAAGGGACGAAACCGAGATCCCACTCACGCTCGTGGCGTCCGACGGTGTAAGCCTGCACGGCCCTGCTCCAGTCATCATGACTAGTTATGGCGGATTTGGTATCTCAGTCACCCCCCACTTTTCCATCTTAGCCACCATCATGATGGAGTTTGGCGCTATCTTTGCGCTACCGCATATCCGTGGCGGAAGTGAATTCGGCGTGCAGTGGCATGACTCAGCCCGTGCACGTAATCGCCAGAAGGCTTTCGACGACTTTCTCGCGGCCGCCGAGTTTCTGTGCGACCGGGACATCACGACACCCGGCAGGCTTGCTATCTTTGGTGGATCGAACTCTGGATTACTCGTTGGTGCTGCGCTAACTCAACGTCCGGATCTCTTCGGAGCCGTTCTCTGCATTGCTCCGTTGCTCGATATGGTTCGATATGAATCGTTCAACGGCGCGGCTAGGTGGCGACGCGAATATGGAACGGTACAGGATGCGGACGACTTCCATGCGCTTTACGCCTATTCTCCCTACCACCGCGTCCAGGAGGATGTCGACTATCCTCCCGTAATGTTCGTCTCGGGTGATAAGGATGATCGCTGTAATCCAGCTCACGTGCGAAAAATGGCTGCTCGTCTCCAGTATCGTGACGCCCAGCGTTCGGCAGTCATCGTGGACTATGGTGAAGAGCGCGGACATACCCCGGTCCTTCCGCTTTCTGTCCGCATCGACGCACTTGTTCGCAGAATGGCCTTTCTCGCAAAGCAGCTGAACATCACACTTTTGAAACGGGAGACCGCATGAAACGCTACGTGCTGGAAAGCTGGCTGCTTCTATTGTTCTTTGAATTCGTTATGCGCTTCCGGGCGATCAAAACGCTCCATCGCATCGTGCATGCGTGCATAGTAGAGCCCAAGGAGATGGCGGAAGGACCTTCTAGTGATGTCCTCTGTAGAGCAATGGATTACGCATGTGTCCTCTATTTCAAGCAGGTCCTATGCCTTCAGCGCTCTTCGGCAACCACATTGCTGCTGCGCCGTCACGGATGGCGGGCGGAGATGGTAATCGGGGCACAGATACGGCCCTTACGGTCCCACGCGTGGGTGGAGATTAATGGAACGGTGGTTAATGACAGGCCCTACATGCTGGACATCTACCAGGTACTAGAACGCTGCTGAGGTTAGGGTATGAGCATTATATTCGGAGTTCGCAAGTCGGAAGAAGATCTCGTCACTGAACAAGATCTCCTGCACCTAGGCCATACTACGGACCGCTACGCGCTGGATGGAACGTCGGTGCATAGCCGGGGCAGGGTGGGAATGGGCTTTCAGCCATACCACACTCACGAGAGGTCACGGCTCGAGTGTGGCCCATCTAGCGACAACGATACCGGCAATATGCTGGGCTTCGATGGACGACTAGATAACCATAAAGAGCTCTGCTCTCTGTTGAATATAGCGGTTCCCCAGGCGTCCGATTCCGTCATCGTGCTTGCCGCATTCGCCCGTTGGGGAGAGTCTTGTTTCGCGCGTCTCACCGGCGATTGGGCTTTGGCGCTCTGGTGTCACAATGATCGAGCGCTGTATCTTGCCCGAGATCACGCGGGTTCGCGCACGCTCTATTACGAGATCACGAAAGACACACTGTTGTGGACCAGCCACTTGGAAACATTCTTCGCCGACACCCCATCACGCACGCTGGATGAAACCTACGCAGCAGGCTATCTCGCGTGCCTGCCCACCGGAAACTTAACTCCCTATCGTGGAATTAGGTCTGTCCCACCAGCCCATTATCTAAGGTTTAGGGATGACAATCTCCTATGCCAGCCGCATTGGACCTGGATGGTGCGGGAGCAGATTTCCTATCGCAGCGACGTCGAGTACGACGAACACTTCCTCTCGCTGTTCAAGCAGTCTATCAAGCGGCGAACGATCCCAGGCGCACCTGTCATAGCCCAACTGAGTGGCGGGGTGGACTCTACGGCCATTGTTTGCGTGTCGGACGCCATCCGGCGTGAACAGGGTGTTTGTCCGGAAGATCTCCTCGATACGATCTCTTTTTATGATGACTCCGAACCAACCTGGGACGAGAAGCCATATTTTATGCTCGTAGAACGCCAACGCGGGAAGGTCGGTCATCATGTGCCGGCGTCCTTCTTGAAGCACACGTACAAACCTCATGAGGGTACCTCGGGCATTTATCGCTTGCCCGGCCAGGACAGCTACACGATTGAAGCGGAACGTGACCTTTATCAGCTAACCGAGGCTAATGGGTATCGGGTGGTCCTGTCGGGCATCGGTGGGGATGAGGTATTGGGCGGTGTTCCAAACGCTCTCCCGGAACTCTCCGATCTGCTCATGTGCGGAGACCTCCGAGCCCTGTGTCAACGATCATTTGCATGGAGCCTTCCAACACGCAAGCCACTCATCCGTTTGATCGCCGAGACTATTGCATTTACTTATGAAACCTACCGCGGAGATCGTATGGCGGAGACGACCGCACCTCCCTGGTTAAATCCTTCACAGCTAACTTCGTTATTAAACCAGGGAACGAACATCTCCGATACACGTTCTTTAGGACTGCGGCCCAGTGCGATCTGTAACGGTGCCACATGGTGGACAATTCTGGACACGCTTCCCCATCTATCCTTCACCCTTCTGCCGTCCTGCGAGTACCGCTATCCCTACTTGGACAAGGACCTTGTAGACTTTTTATTCAGGATTCCGCGCACACAGATCATTCAACCAGGGCGTCGGCGGTTGTTGATGCGCAGGGCATTGAAGGGGATCGTCCCTTCTGAAGTGCTGGAACGACCCCGCAAGGCATATTTGCTGCGAGGGCCATTGTCATCACTCCAACATGCCGAAGCTCCTATCAGGAATCTCTTCCGTGCGCCACGCATCGCAGGTCTTGGTCTCGTCAATTTACCGAACCTGAACCTTGCACTTGAAACACTGCTGAAGGGCGCAGATACCTGCAATTTCCGCTCGCTTACGCGAGCCATCGCCTTGGAGTTGTGGCTTCGCAGCATTGACAACGCTTCTGGTCCGATAATCGCGGCAGCCTAACACTCCCCGTGCGCGGACCGACAAGTCCGCTTCAGTTATGCCCTCTTGACGCATGGCCGAAGCGGAAATTCAATAACAGAGGAGCAATACCATGCAATATCACAAGCCGGAAATCACTGCGGTATCCAATGCGAAGGATACTGTACAAGGAACCAATGGGAAGGTTGGCATGCAATTCACCGACGCCATCAACGGTCAACGCCAGCTAAGCACGCCCGCAGCCTATGAGGCTGACGAATAGCAATAGAACGGTCTCGGGCCGCTGTCACGCCCGAGACCGTCCTTTTACTTGTTTGGGCGAATGTGATCCCCTTCCCATCCTCCTCGATCAATGTGCTAAGAATCTACCTGAGAACCGTGAAAGAGAAAGCTCATGAAAAAAAACCGATGATATATGTCGAGCCGCGCATCATTGCTACATCGAATGCTCAAACAACCGCTTAGGGACCAATGGTAAATGCGGAAACCTATATTGCGAGGTTGCTCCTGGCTACTGTGAGCTTAGTTACCCCAGCAGTACACGAAGTAGACGAATACATTGCCATCCAGATCACCCTATGGTTCATTTTGACGGGATTTCTGCGGCTCGACCATTGGCTCTGAAGCATGTTGTAATCGTCGCAACTTCTTCCATCGCAAATACTGCTCACGCTTATTCGGAGATGGATCTTCATAATCTTGCAGCCAAAATGAAAACCAATCCACGAGGCCGTCCATGGCAATACATCGGTCGGATGGCCTTTCCATCGTGTGAGCAGCGCCTCGCAGGCTAATGAAATCAACAGGCTTATCTTGCATATCCAAGGCGGCGTACCACTCCCACATCTCCAGGACAGATGATGTTCTGTCGCGAGCGACTAGCCGGACTGGTGTGTGTACCTTGTCGAAACTGAAGCTTGGAGAATCTTTGAGCCAATGACTGAGGCCATCGATGGTAAATGGACTCCCATCGTTATACTCATCAAAAATGCGTTCTTCATCTGCGACATACAGGAAATAGCCTTCATCGACTCCGTCTGCAAGCGCCGCCGCGGCGAAAGGATAGTTACTATGCGTTAGAGTGAAAGCTGTAAACATCACGCTTATACTGAACCCGCTAATCCCTACGCGCTTCCGATCAATGAAGCCCTGAGCGTCGAGCGTATCGATTCCGGCCTCATAGGCTTCTTTCTCCATCTCCCGCGCACGCTCCCCTGGGATTCGCCCTAAGCTCCGCTCTATTTGATATTTGGCAGCATCTTCAGGCGTAGCGAGACTTAATGTTTGAAGGACTATAAACCCATTGGCTGCAAGCGGGCGAGCAGCAAAACCCGTGCTCCATTCGTCCATGCCGTCCATCGAAAAACGATCGCGGTCGAAGCCGTGGGTTTGAATCACGAGAGGATAACGCTTTCCTGCCCGGTAGTCAGGAGGTAAATATAGCCCCATAACCACTTTTACACCATGAATCGAAAGCGTCAGAGTCCTGACCTCCCCAAATTCAAGATCACGGAATTGAGGGTTGAGATCTATGAGCAATGCTCTGCGGTTATCGATCCTCGAAGCCACAAAGATACGCGGCGGCGAATTGGGGTCCTCTTCCAGATCAACTGTCACGCTGGGCTCGGCCGGATTCGAAACAGCCGCACTCCACTCAGCATTGGTTAATCGATGGGCATGGCGGTCTCGCAGGTTAACCTCCACCGGCTCAGATATTTTCGATTGAGACGGGGGCAAAAACGTCTTCATGTAAATTGTCCATCCGTCGGGTGACCATTTTATCTCGGGAGCGAATGATGCTGGTGCACCTACTGCTGAGGTCAGCTCATGCTGCTTCGTATCGAGAATGAATATCTCCTTCTCTCCCACACCATCACGCAAATCATGGTTGATTGCTCTACTTCCCCACAACCGCAAAGCCTTATCATCGTACTGAGCCCATGACAGATTCGCTCGACGGAATGTCAGCGCTACCGCGGCGTATGTTCCATTCGGTGACATCCATATTCCAGTGCCATGTGGGTCCGGTATGAGATAGCCAGGTGGAATCTGGTAACGCTGCTCGCCATCTCCGGTCTGGATAAAGAGATCCCGCCCATGTTCCTCTGTCTGCCACTGATCGGTCAATACATCAATCAAACTATGTCCGTTTACAATCAACTCATCATCTGTCTTGGACCTTCCATCTCTCAATATAGGCTCCGCAGAAAAAGCCACCACCCGCCCATCGGCAGAGATATCGAACGAATCAATCGCCGACTGATGATGAGTTCGTTGCAGAACTCGGCGGCTACTAGTGTCGATTATGTACACTTGGGATGGTTCTAGCGCTCTTGCCCCAAGGAAGACTAACCGGCGATTGTCGTTAAGCCATCTAACTTCGGATATTGCCGGTGTATTTGATGAAGATGACATCTGGCAAACGACGTTCGGTCTGGCCTGGTCAAACACATCGTTTACAGAAAACAGATACATCTTGTAGATGTTGGTATTTGTCCTTGTATCCGCCGTCCGCAAGACAATCACAAACTTCATCTTGTCTGGAGAGAATTGCGCCACGGAATAACTTCCAGGTGGGGCGCCTCCAAAATACAGCGGATCGGCCAATCGCGTCATCCGGATGGCGTCATCTACCGTAATCGCCCTTTTCTTTCCTGTCTGCGCGCCACTGGAACAACTTATCGCGACGACGATCATTACTGCTGCTGTCTTTCCTAACCATACAATGGCATGGTAAAAGCGGACATTCATCTTGACCTGACCTCATTCTGGGGTTGCTTGATGTGGTCTTGATTGTTAGAACTGCAACTTCAGAGCGAATTGCATGGATCGAGGCCCACCCTGTTGATATTGCGGAGCCACCGTGCCGAGGCTTTGATCCAACATCTTGGTCGCTTGCCCAAAAGTGGCGTCAGCTAGTATCGGGTCTACATAGCCGAAGTTGGGGTGGTTAAAGAGATTGAATACTTCGGCGCGAAACTGGAGCTTCACCGCCTCACGCATGGCGATCTCGCGCCGCGCCGCTAGGTTGAATTGGGTCTCTCCGAAGCCACGTACCAAATTGCGGGGAGCGTCGCCTACGGTGACACCAGCCGGCGCACTGAACGTCGCCTTGTTTACCGCGCGTCCACCAGGGTACTGATCTCCATATAGATATATGGGCTGGTTCGGTATGAGATTCACTCCACCATAGTTGAGTGTGCCTGTGATGGGGTCAGTAATGAAGCTCCCTTGGAGAGAGACAGGGAATCCGGTACGTCCCACGAAACGTCCGTCAACGGCCCAACCGTTCGTGACAACTCTCAACAGGGCATTTTCTCCTGCAACAGGAAGATCCCAACCAGCTCCCGCCGAAAAGTTGTTCCGAACATCAAAATCTGAACTGCCCCGCCGCACTGGAAGAAAGGAGATATATGTGGAGGCCTCGTCGATCGAATGGGCCCATGTATATGAACCTAGAACCTGAATCCCATGTCTCACTGAGCGCTGAAATTTAATTTGTAGCGCGTTATAGCTAGAACTGAGGCCTCCAATGTATTCGCCTATGGTGGAGAAATTACTGTTTGGTGCAGGTAAATCTTCCTGGCCAAGCTGACGGCGGCCATTCGCCCCCACATAGGACATGGTGACAGATTGACTTTTCCCAAGTGCTTGCTCGATGCTCGCATTCCACTGAAATGAATAAGGTAGTTGTAAGTGCGTGGGAAACATGTACACACTCGAGTATGGCGGATTAGAGGATGGACTGATGTTCACTTGGGAAGCCGTGAGCGGAAGAGTTGTACCCGAGTAAATTCCCGTGGCCGAAAAGCCGTACCCGCTGAATCCTGCCGCGCCCTCTTGATTGTCTGTATCAAAGAAGACACCGCCACCGCCACGGAAGACGGTCTCCCAGCCGGGAATAGAGTGGGCCTGCCACGCTGCACCGAATCGGGGCGCAAAATTGAACCATGTTGTGTTCCACAAGGGAGTGCCTCGTGGAGCAATCGAGAGGCTAGAAGGAACAGCCAAGCTGCCGGAGATTGTGTAAGCGTCCTTGCCATTTGCACCCGTGGGTGCAGGATTCACCTCCCAGCGCAGTCCGAGTGACAACGTCAACGATGGGATGACTCTCCAGCTATCTTGCCCGTACGCCGCGAACTCTTGAAAGATGGGCGTCGCCTGTACAGACGCGATCACGTAATTGAGCGAAGGTATACCTGTCAATACATCTGACGGCTTTTCGAGATATGACTCAATGAGAGGAGAGTAAAGCGGCGATCGTATATGCCGGTAATCAACTCCGAACTTAAGGACATGGTTAGCGCTTGTCCAGCTTATGGCGTTTACAAGGTTCCACTGAGTCTGAGAATTCGAGGTACCGCCAGCTTCGATATATGAAGATCCGACGCCCGGAAACGTAATGAGTGGCACAACGAACGAGGGGCTGGTCAAACCGTGAGCTATCGTCCCGGGAAGATCAACTGGAGCTGCGCCTCCAAAAGTGTCGAGCGAATAAGATGAGCGGACAAGGGATGTGGTGTACCCATAACGAGTCTCGTTGCTCAGATGATCTGTCATTTGAGCATTTGCGCCTGCCGTATAGCTTCGATTCATGGCCGCCGTTGTGCCTAGCGAGGACAACATGCGAGTATCGCTATTGCTCGGCGTATTCGCAAAACGAAAAAACACCGTAGTGTTATGGAGAAATGTGTGGTCGATTCGAACACTAGTGGAATTTATATCGCTCGGAAGCGAGTAAGACTGGATGAAGTCGGCCAAGCCGCTTTGGATCCTCGTTCCGGTTGGGACACCAAGTGGACACGGATAGTTGCTCGTCGCACCTTGAGTGCAAGCTACTAGCTCTTCATTTCCATTCTGGACCGGAAAAGTGTTAAGAATCGGCTGCATAGCCGCCACAGAATTCTGACGTAAATATGAGTCCGGGACATACTTGACCGTGGTTGCCTGTGGTTGGAGTAGCCGGAGGCCTTCATACGAGAAGAAGAAGAAGCTCTTGTTAATCCCGCTATAAAGTGTTGGCACCTGGATGGGGCCGCCGAGAGTTCCACCGAAGTCATTTTGGCGAAGAGCGGTGATAGGCTTGCTGACGTGGTCGTTAAACCAATCGTTGGCGTCGAAGTAATTGTTCCGCAAGTAGTCGTAGGCCGTTCCATGAAGGCTGTTGGTTCCCGACCGTGTTAAGAATGAAATCTGACCGCCGGGCGCACGTCCATACTCCGCCGAGTATGTTGACGATGCCACGCGAAACTCTTGCAATGCATCAACCGATACCAAACTTTGAGTCGTCCCAAGCGCTGTAGAACTTGCTACAGAGCCGCCAGTGGCGGCGCTTGCCGTGCCTCCGCCCGGACCCGCAGAAGTATTAGCCGCCACTCCATCTACTGTGTAATAATTTGACTCCGTCCTCTGTCCATTGATCGAAAAATCCCCGTTTGATAGCTTGCCTGAACCAGTTTGGGGGCTTTGCGTCACAACGCCCGGTGTCATAGAGATGAGATCCTGAAAGCTTCGGCCATTAAGTGGCATATTCGCCACAGATGTTCCATCGATTACTGTGCTGACTGAGGCATCAGTGGTATTGATCGTCAAGCCGCTGCCATCGACCGTCACCGTCTGATTGGCGGAGCCGACCTTCAATACAAGCTCCAATAACTTCTCGTCGCCGATATTCAGCAGAATGTTGTCCACCGCCAGATCAGCAAAGCCAGGCTTCGAAATTATTAGCTTGTAGTGGCCAGGTTTTAGATACGTAAAATGACCCGAGCCGGCTTTGCCACTGTTCGCACGCTGCTCCTGATTGGTGTCCGTATTGCGAATCACCATCGAAGCGTCCGGGATGAATGCTCCTGACAGATCAACGACAGTGATCGAGACGCTTGCGGAGGTACCGTCCGCGACTGCGTTGGGTTGAAGGAAAAGGAAGAGGAGCACAATCATGATCCAGGAAGCGGAATTTCGACAAAGCAATACATTCGGTCGCATAGTTATCCTCGGGCTCCGTGAGCCATGTATCTGAAGTCCTGGTTCTACGTCTTGTGGCGCTGCGAAGGGGTTTCGTGGAGGCGGTCGATAGTGGCTTCGAGCCAGCTCTCCTCGGCTTGGAGGTTAGTGATGAGCTCTTCCAGCTCTGCGGGGGTGATAGAAGGCGGTTGCGATTCTGGCGAGAGCGCAAAACCTGATGCGAGTGAGGAGTCGAGTTTTTTGGAGGCTCGAACGAGAGAGGTGAATCCGCCTCTGAACTCGACAACCGTACTGAACGGCGAAGCGGCGGGACTGGCGCCGGTAGCGTCGTGTGAGCGAAGTGGGATAGCTATTGTGTTCTCAATCAAGTTCGCGTGTTTGGCGCACGCATCGAGGTGCAGCTTGAGCAACGCGAGCCATCGTGCACGCTTTTCTGGGTGCATTGCCTGCAACTCGTCCGAGGTGAAATCCTTTGTGGCGATCTGGTCGGCAACCCAGGCTTCGCGGTGAAGTGCTGCGCCTGCCTCAATCAGTGCCGCCGCCGAGGCTCGGATACGAGCGTCCAATTCAGGTCCTTCGAAACCCTGCGCCTGCAACGGATCTCGCAGCAAACCTTCCCACGGAAGGTGGCCGTCCTCAATCGATACCTGAGTGTCGACCGTCAACGTCCTTGCCGTAGAGGAGCCGTATGCTCCGGGGCCATCTGGGGAGTGCAATTCGATCGTGAGTGCATTGAACCCGGGCGACGATCCTAGCTTCTCGATGAAAATCTGCTTTTGTGCAGATGATTGCAACACACCGCTAACCACCACCTCGTTGTTCTGTCCCCTTTCCACATCCACGCTGTCCTGAACCTGTTGTTGCTGTTTACTCAGGACTTCGAGAACTTCGAGGATGAGTTGCGCGGTATCAGTTCTGGCGATAGCACCTCCCGTAGCCGCGGCGCGCTTACCCTCAGAGATGGAAGTCAGCCTGAAATCGCCGTCGTGAACGCTGGAAGCGGGAAGAATCTCGTAGCCTACTTCCCTGAATCGATACTCCCGTTTGGCATCGCCTTGTTGGAGTTCCAGAGTTTCAACAACGGGTCGCATGGACTCCGATTCGATCTGAAGCGTCGCCTCGACGATGGTCGGCTGGTTGAGTATAGGGGATCGTCTGAACCCTACTTCGTAACCACCCTTCACCTCATTCACATAGACGTCGCTTGCGCCAGCCACCAGATCCTTGAAACTCTTGGCGTCCGGCGGGCAGCGCCAAACCCCGTCTGTCGATACGGTCTCCAACTGTGTCTCTGGCATGGGCCGAGTGCCGTAACCGGAAAAGTTAGTCTCTTTTCCTCGAGCATCGACCTCCTGCGCGGCCACCAAAGTGCCGTTCGCCGCACGGAGCCTGACAACCCGCAGCGGTAGATCAGAGCTGCGCAATGCCTCGACCTCAAGGTGGTTCGTTGTACGACTATCGCGGCGGGTGACATCCAAACTGAACTTGCTTCGGACGGCGCCGTGCACTGGGGTAGAGACCTTCAGCTTTTCTTCTGACCGGGAGAGAAGGGTGAGAGCACTGGGTGTTTGTAGTTTGCTTCGTGACTGATGCCGAAGCCCGATCACGGCTAGGAGCACGAAGCACGCGACAAGAGCGAAGATGCCAGCCGTCCTCCACCAATCGCGAATCCGAGTCCGTATGTGATCGATCCAGTTAGGTGAACTCGTTCCCTCAAGTGGGGAGGTTTGACTTACGGCCGAACCTGCTGTCCGTCTCTGTGTCGCTTCCGCAGCTCCCGAGGGAGGCCCGTCGCCCTCCGATTCGAACAATGGATCGTAGTAAGAGACATGGACCACCGGCGCTCCCTCGCTCCAGGTGAGCGAAACGGAGAGTTGCCGCCCGTCGCTCAGCTCGACCTCGGCGTGTTGGGTGTTTGGAAGCCCGGGTTCATCCGGTTGGAGATCGAGATAAAGCAGCCCCAATCCCTGCTCACTGAGGATTTCGACAAAACCAGGCTTTGACAGAGGCTGGAGTGCAATCTGAACCTTACTGGAAGCCCCTGCTATCGTCTGCACTCCTCGCACGACTCCATCGACGATGATCTGCAGCTTCGATGGTCTGTGCTCGTAGGTTTCGCGAAGCTTACGACGGAGTTTTTTCAGATCAGTTTTTTCAGATCTGGCTGGTGGTGGTCCGGCCTCTCCCGACGAGGGAATGTCGGGAAGGAACTGCAGTGTCAGGTCGGGTAAGGCCAGTATCTCGGTAGCCAAGTGAAGACAAGCGTGGCAGCTGACCAAGTGAGCGATCTCGTCGGTGCCGAAGGGAATCTCTATTGACGTTCCGTAGCGGTCATTGAGAAAGCCGGCGGGGAAGCACTGACCTTCCGGTTCTGCGAAGATCCTGTGGAGCAATTCCGCAAAAAGTGCATCGGATTGTTCGGGAAGATTCTTCGACGAGGCTTGTGGCTTCTTGTCGCTGCGGTCGAGAAACCGAAGCACGCTCGGCCGTTCCAGGTAGGCCTTTGCCTCAAGCCGCGCCGTCTGCGTCAGAGTGTCAACTCCGGCGCGCTTCGACTTGAGAATGGCCATTGTCTCCGTAGGCAGGTAGCCAATAAAGAACCGAAGAATTAAGGCCGCGGCTGCACGACTCGACTTGCGCCGTATGCAGGCGTATTCACAGATGCGGGCGAGATCGCTGCGTACGTACAGTAATTTGCTGCGATCTACCGCGGACATAGCCCACGCTACGGAATCGAAATCGACCACTAGGAGACCAGCTACGGCGTCATGGCCATGCCGTAACCGTTTTGAGAGGAAGAGGTTTCTAAGTGCCTTATAGAGATAAGCGCGAGCCTGGTCAGCGTCCGGAAGATCCGGCTTGTTCTTCATCCGCACGAGGCGGACACACAGGTCCTGCACCAAATCTTCGGCTTCTTCTGAGGTACCACGGGTTAGCTGATGCGCCCAGTCAAGCAGCCATGTGTAGTGCTCGAGGACAATAGCCTCGAGGTCCCGAGGGCTTTGCGATGACAAGAGTCTTGGGGAATTCACAGACGCGCTCCTGGATGTGCGCGCTTCAACAGGTAAAAGCGGCATTTTCTGATTTGGGGAGTTTTAGGGCAGGTCGTCGGAATCACGCCACTGTCGAAGCATGTTTCGGAATGGGAAGGGGAGTTTTGGAGAGATAGAGGGATAGTGGAGGCAGATGTAGACGACATCTAGACCTCACGGCTGCCGATATATATATGAACGCGAACGGAAAGATCCGAAGAGGGAGCTGATCGAAGAGATGTTCGGTTCGTAAGCGCGCCACCAAACAAAAAGCGCTTCAGCCCTTGATCTAAAGGGCTGAAGCGGATGCTGTTGGAATTACCTGATCAAGCTGCACAGACCAAGAAAGTCCGACATTAGCGTGTGTTTTGGTGGCTGAGGCCTGACCTTTCTTCGGTTATTGGCTTGATATCTTCCCGGTGACGCGTTTGAGCATCGCGGGGACTGACCAAGCCTTCTCACCGCCGAGCGCCGTGGCAGTCTCGACCAATGGTCTTCCCTCAGTCGGCGTAGGGATTGCGACGAACCTAGGAACCGCTTCGTTGACCACATGTCATCCCGGTTGCTTGAGAATGCCCGGTGCGGGTGAACGGATCGTGGCAGGTGACATCGTTGCGTGGAAACACAGAGTCATGCATCAGGCTTGGTAATTCTGCGGACGACCGAAGTCGAGAGCTTGCAGCCTCTCCCCCTAACACTTTCGATGGGATCGGCAAGCCCATTCTTCTCCATTTTGATACGGAGACGTTTAATACACGCGTTAAGCGCGTCTGGAGAGCGCCGAAGCTCATTTCCCCATACGTCATCGAGAAGCTCCTTCTGGGGGAACACCCGGAGGGGGTTCGTCGCAAGTTTTTCCAAGAGCCTGCACTCGCGAAGCGATAGAGCGATCGGCCTCTCTTCGGCTAATAAGATCGCCGTCTCACGATCTAAGGTGTACCGGCCAATAGCCACTCTACGGTCTGATCCAGAGGAGAGTCCGAGATTCCTTTCTTGGCGTCGGATATGAGCATGTAGCCGTGATAAGACCACCGAGAGGGGATTTGACTTAAGAATGAAGTCATCTGCTCCCGCGTCGAGAGACGCCGTCTCGTACGGTTCACCTTCAAGGAACGAGTAAATGATGATTGGGGTCATGACACCAGCTGCCCTCAGTTCCCGAACCAGACCGGTTCCGCTGCAGGTCGTTGGCTCGGATGATGAAACGCTCGGCCGAGACATGTTCCCCTTGGGCATGAGGTCGAACTCCACCAGAATTACATCGTATTGTTCTCGCTCAATAAGGTCGTGAAGAGCGCATGCAGATTCTGCGATCGTCACATGGAAGCCGAACCTTCCGAGGCTTCGTTGAAGAGCGGGCGCCACAATCTCATCGTTGTCTACCAGCAGCATCGACTTCATGGGCCCTCGTTTCTATGTGAAGTTTTGCAAGTGAAAGCTCGCGACAAATCAGCAACTATAGTTGCCTCAAAGGGATATACACAACTATAGTGGTTATTATGAAGTCTCCGTCCCGCGCAACCATGACAGGGTGGGCAAACCGGTCGGAGCTGACGAGAACCGCAAATCGAAGACTCCACGTCAGGTGTTTGGGCGTGCCGTCACAGAGCTGCGCGTGTCGAGAGAACTGTCGCAGGTCTCCTTGGCTTCGGCCCTTGGCTATAGCACCAATTACCTCGGACAAATTGAGCGCGGTGCTGCGAATGTGACCGTCGATGTAATGGCAGCGGTCAGCAGCTACTTCAAGTTGTCGATTGGGCAATTCTGGTCGTACGCCGAGGGGCTCCCGACTCGACCACAAAAGAAACGATAGTTCGCCGAGATTTGGCCAGCCCGGCTTCCCTGAATGCAACGATTGATATGAGCCCATGAGGGGCGATCTGCTTTCGGTACTCACCCGAGAGGTCCTCAGCTCTGTCATTCGCGCCCTTTTCGTCGAACGGCCCAGCAAATATATTTTGGTTACGAGGTTCATTGATCTCCTTGCGCCCCTGAGCCTGGCACGCGAGACTGGTTAGGTGCTCGCTGGAGTCAGGCCATAAGCACTATAGTGCCACAAACAAAAGGCACTATAGTGCCTTCAGTGGCGGCGCCACTTAGAAAGCATTGCTATGTGGCCAAAAGAGAAGAACGTCCTAGTGCGTCATTAGAGTGGGCATTTGGCCAGATTCTGCAGGTCTTGAGGAAGAAGCAAGGTTTGTCGCAGATGGATTTGGCTGTCGCAACTGGCTACAGCTTGCGCTATATCGGCGATATCGAGCGAGGGACAAAGAGCGCGACAATGCGAACCATGCACGATTTGGCCACACTGTTGAATGTGAAGCTCAGCGTATTGGTTGTCGAAGCTGAGCGCTTATGGGAGAGCGACACGAAAACAAGGAAGCGTCCTCAACGTCCAAAACAATAGCCATTTGACGGTGCATTGATCAGGAGCTCTGACTTAGGCTTGAGGGAGCCAATTTGAAGCCGCGACCTTTCACGTTCTCAACCAGATCCTGTATCTGGTTTTCATCAAGTTTCTGGCGAAAACGCTTCAGTGCGCTGTTCAGCGCAGCCGATGACTTCTTGTCCCCTTCCTGCCACAGCTTATCCAGTATCTCCTGGGTAGGAACCACCCGTTCCGGGTTCGCCGCCAATAATTCCAGTAGCTCGGTTTCTCTCGCCGTCAATGGGATCGGCTTTTCATCAACAGCCAGAACCCGGGCGGTCCGATCAAGTACAAACCGGCCTATGCCAAGCCGGCGCGTGCTGCTTGGGGCCTTTCCCATGTCACGGTCATAACGTCGAAGGTGCGCATGAATGCGGGAGAGCAGCGTCGATTTCGGGGCGCGCTTCAGGATGAAGTCATCTGCACCGGCATCGAGAGACGCCGTTTCGTACCACTCGGCCTCAAGCGCCGTATACATCAAGATCGGAGTGTTCACCTTCGCCGCTCGCAATTCGCGAACCAATCCTGTGCCGGAGGTTACTTGCGCCTGGGGCTGTTTCGGTATGCTTAGGTCAAAGTCGACCAAGATCAGATCGAATCTTGTCGTGCTCACGGCGGTATGGGCAGCTTCCGCGTTCTCAGCGATTTGAACCGAGAAGCCGAAGCCACGAAGAGTGCGCTGCAATCCCGTCGAAGAGACAAGATCAGCATCCACTAGAAGTATCGTTTTCATAGCACCTGCATGAAGATGGAGGCATCCAAGGCGGATGGGCTACTCTGCGCGCTGTTGCGACTCTATGAGCGCCATTATAGGCGGAAGCCCGGCGGTGCAAAATAGCGAAGATGCAAATTGTGCGCATAACGAACCGCATCGAACAAAAGAGCGAATTGTGTTGTTCTGGGCTCTCTCCCTTTATGTTGGCGTAGTAGCGCTGGTTTGAGCTTGTCAGACCCAGACGGCCTATGAAAGTTTCAGTCCGACATTATGAGCGGAGCTCATACCTCGGGTACTTCTCTCGACCCGGTCCTTGCCGACATGCCAGCCTGCGTGACGCAGCAGAGCTGTGATGCGGCGATAACCATAGCGACCATACTGACTGGCTAGGGTCACGATAGCCTGGGTCAGAGCATCTTCATCCTCTCGCTGTGTCGGCCGATAGCGCTGCGTGCCGCGTGGCTGCTTCACCACAAGGCACGCATGCCGCTCGCTCAGCCCATGCACCTGTCGCGCATGGTTCACCGCACAGCGACGCCGCTCAGGGCTTAGAACTTTCCCTCCGCGATGTCCTTCAGCACCAGCTTCTCCAGGCTAAGGTTGGCCACGATACGCTTCAGCTTCGCGTTCTCCTGTTCCAGTTCCTTCAACCGCCTCGCCTGGTCTACCTGCAACCCGCCATACTCTTTACGCCAACGGTAGTACGTCTGGTCCGTGATCCCGCCTTCCTTACACGCCAGCGACGTCGTCTTCCCGTTCGCCACAGAGACTTCAATCTGACGAAGCAGGTTCACCACCTGCTCTGGACTATGCTTCTTCCCTCGTGCCATACAACGCTCCTTTGTTCCCAGTTTGTATCAACTCCACTGGTACAAAAGAAGCCGGGCACTGCAGTCTGATTGAGATCATTTCGATAGACCTTCACCAAGGCTCCATCCATCGGTAGCCGACGCCAGCGCAGAAGTTCGCTGATCTCTCATTCTCAAAATACGAAGGAGTAATCGTGCTCGAATCGATTCTTACTCAGATTGATGCCGAGATCGCACGTCTGCAGCAAGCAAGAACTGTACTATTGACGCTCGACGTACCCGTTCGCCGCAAGCCAAGCAGGCCGGCGAAGACGGTGTCCGTCGCGGCGCCGACACCCGCGAAACCGAAGAAAGGATGAGTGCCGAAGCGCGAGAACGAATCAGGCACGCACAGGTGAAGCGCTGGGCAGTAGCAAAAAAGTCTGCCATTGCTAATGGAGCTCAGCCTGTCAAGAGAAGCAAGAGAGCAGCGGAAACTTCCAACTAAGGTATAGCGCCTAGCTTGTAGCAATCAGGGGATTTATTAGGCGGCCCTGAGATGGGACCCGCGTTGGACGTGGGCTCCCGGCACTTCTTCCTGTCTTGAAGCAGCAGCCTTGATTGCATCCGAGTCAGGTTTGGCTTCGTGAACACACCTCTCAAGGGTTTTGCCTCAGGTCTTCCGGCAGCAGCGAAAGGACGGTTTCCCCAAGGACGCCGTCGATCCTCGCCTCGATCCTTCGATACGCTGTCGGGATGGCCTCCTCGTCGGTGACCTTCACGGAGTCCTGGCTGTTCTTCTGGATGCGAAGCGTGAACTCTTGGCCCTCGACCTTCTTCAGATCACGGCTTAGGAGGTCGCGACTACTTTGCCATTTTCCCTCATCCATGGATATGCTGTTTGATCCGGACGGCGGTACAGATTCGCGCCGGGCAAGTAAAGATCTACACCGACAGAATCGTGGAGGTCGACTGGGTCCGGCGCTGTAGACCAAGTTCCTCCAAAGATGTCAGGTGATTGATTTCCAGCTGCAAGGTCGGCCATCCCACCGAGGAGTGTCCTGTTAGAAGGCGTCCGCTCGGCTTCGCGTCCATCCTGTACTTTCGCTCCATCTCAGGAATGCATTCGCTGACCACGCCGCGCCCCAAGGCCCATCATTGACTGATTCCGCAAACTCATGCGTGCCTTCGGCCAGAGATTCGTCCAGCATGACCCAGAAATTTGGAGGCATCTTCCCAGCAACCATTCGCGTGCGCAGCGCCTTGCCCTTGATGAGTGCGTAGTCTAAATTGCCCCCAAACTGGCAGCCCAATAGGCGGTCGGATATTTGTTTGCGGAATGCGCTGTAGCAAAAAGCACTGAGTCAGAGCCGTCTTAAGAAATAACTAAGTGCCACCATTACTCTTGAGAAATCTCACCGTCTCCATGCCTGCGTTCATCACTTCAGGGTATGCCTTTATAGTGAGCCGGCTACGATCTCCAGGACGATTTTTCCGCGCGTGCGTCCAGCAGCAGAAAGCTCAAGCGCTTGCTTGACTTCCCGGAGCGGTAGCACGGTGGCAATATGCGCCTTGAGCTTGCCCGTGTCTACCAGTTCACGGATGAGGCCCAGTTGTTCAGCGTTGGCCTTGCATTGGACCCGCGCGACGCTCACACCGTACTTCTGCGCCTCGTCCTTGGGAAACGCAACCACCGTCGCTAGGAAGCCCCCCTTCCTCAACGTGCGGAATGCCTTCTGGAAGGTGTCGCCACCTACGGTGTCGAACACCACGTCCATGTTGTTAACAACCTCTTCAAAGGCTTGCTTTTCGTAGTCGATGAACTCGTCCACGCCCAAGCTCGGCACGAATTCCTCATTTCGCCCGGATGCCATGCCAGTAACCTGCGCACCTCGGTCCTTGGCGAGTTGAACAGCAAGAGAGCCGACACCCCCCGAAGCGTTGGTGATCAGAATCTTCTGTCCGCTGCAGAGTTGGGCTACTTCGAACATAGCCTGCCATGCCGTTAGCGCGCCCAGCGGCACGGCCGCCGCGTTCACGAAGTCCAGGCTGACAGGCTTGAGCGCAAGGTTTGCTGAGTTGGTGACAGCGTACTCGGCAAAGCCACCGCACTTGATCGTGCCGAAGACTGCATCGCCTGCCCGAAAATTCTCAACGCCCTCACCGACCTTTTCCACGGTCCCGGCGATCTCACCGCCGAGGTAGATGGGCAGAGCCATGCCCATTCGCTCGCCTGCTCCATCGCGGATCTTCCAGTCCACAGGATTCACACCCGCCGCGTGGATTTTGACCAACACTTCTCCAGAGCCCGGCTCAGGACGCTCAACATCGAGGTACTGGACGACATCGTTGCTGCCATACTCGTAGATGACTACCGCCTTCATAGTTGGATTCATGGACATGTTGTGCAACTCTCCTTTTAGGGCTGCAAACATCTTCTGCCTGCTATTGGGCGTTGAAAAGTAGTGACGTTATACCGGTAGGCCGACTAAGAGGATGGACATAAACGCTGAGTACGGGCAGGGAGGTCTCTAAAGTTTCGCCGCTCACTACAAGTTCATTCGGTGCGAACAGTACCCGCCCTGCGAAATAGCCTGAATGCCTGACTGACCCGATAGCGACGACCAATTCTCTGCGCCATACGATTACATCCCGTGCGTTTGAGTGCACTCAAGCGCAAGATACCGTCTGCATCCAAAACGGCTCTGACCGACAACTTGCGTTTACTTGAGGCCCGAGTGGTGGTACGCCGCGACCTCACCCGTTCGGTTTGAATAGACAGAATGAAGACCTGCTTGCAGCTATCTGAAAGACGTGGCCCCGAACGAGCAACAGTTGCGGCGATGCATTCAGGCCGCCTACATCGGGACGACCTGACCGGAAGGTGCCCTTCGACAGCCGGCTGATGCCCGAATAGCGGGGTAATTAGGTATGTTGGAGGAAAAGCCCCGTGCAAGTCGGTCAGAGAGACCAGTGTTCAGCGAGACCATCTGAGCGTTCTTGGCAGATGAGCTTGAAGGGGTTTGAGATTCTTTGGATGCTGCTCACACTCGAAGATTCGCCGCGCATATCATTAGGGTTGTTGCTCCGGTTCAAGACGAGATCCGTCAACATTGGGAAACTTGCCGAAAGCTTTGCCCTCCGCCTTCGGCAAAATAAGGAAGAGTCATGTCAATTTCTTGGTGCCTTGCACCGTTGCTCGCGACAGCTGCGGTACTGCTTTCGCAACCGGATGACGCTAAACTGAGAGCAGAGCTTCGCGCGAAAGATGAGGTTTTGCTGAACGCGGTACATCGAGGAGATCAGAAGACCTGGGCGGCGGTCACCACTGAGGACTTCCTCTATATCGAGGATGGTCAAGTTCTAACCCGAAAACTCTTTCTAGAACAACTCAAGGAAGATGGTTATACTCCTCTGATCATCCGCACATTTGAGGTGCAGCGCATTGGCACAACCGCGATGGTATTGCACTTAGATGACGTGCCGACACGTCCACTTCGTGATAGACGCAATAGTCACCTGCTGTTTTCGGAAACATGGCAGCTGACGGGGCGAGTTTGGAAGCTGCGCCGAGTGGATATCACGCGCCTTCGAGTAGATCCTCCGGCCATCACACTCAGTCGCGAACAACTGGATGACATAACAGGGACGTATAGAGCATCCGGAGAGACTTGCACGATCCGTCGTGAAGATAATCGCATTCTTGTTTACCGTACCGGACAGCCTACGCAGGAATGGAAAGCTGAATCTCGCGATTTGTTCTTTGCGCCCGGCGACGCACGATCACGCAAGATCTTTTGGCGTTCTCAAGACGGACGAGTCACTGGTTTTGCCGACCGAGATGAGAGCAGTGAAGTAGATTGGGAGCGCCAGCTCACTCCAAGTGCAACGATCGCCCCGGAACGATAAACCGAATTAGCGGTCGCACCGGGGATAGTCTCAGAGATTCTCCCTGACAGAATACTGAGCCTATGCAGCGTCCGGTTGGGGCAAGCCCGGACCCTCCGACGTGACAAAACAAGCGGAAGATCTGCCGCTGGAACTAGCTCTCCGCGCGCGAGCCCAACTACAAGCTATCCAGATCGCTGCAGCGCAGTTGGTTATCCCGCATCCCTCAAGGCAATTGATACCCGCTCTAATGACTCACGGCCGCAGTCGAGCCGTAGCGCTGCGGAACCGATCGTGGGGATCAACTTGCAGCTTGATCGCCCGAAGTCTCTCCGCAGCTTGGCCGTAGAAGCGTTCGACCCGTTCCGTGTCTGAAGGAGCAAGGAAATTGACGTACCCACCCGGCATGGCCGATTTTTCGAGACTGCCGGCCACGTTGTCCAACCACTTGCGCATGATCTCCTCGCCATCCTTGTCACCAGGCTCTGACATGCCACAAGCGCGGCGGCGACATAGTGGTCTTCACGGAGCGCAAAGGCCGTCTCCGATAGCGGAACTCGGGAAGCGTAGCCATGAAAGTCGTGGAGAAATAACCGGGCCCCAAGGGAGGGCATGGTTTCGGCTACCTCAAGACATGTGTCCACCACTGCACCATCAAGGCGGCTGAGGGATCGGGTGCGGGCGCCCCAAACCTTTCCCCAAGGCCAAAGTTCACCCCTATCCAGTGTTTCGCGAAACGGCACGAGCCCCACATTCGCCACCTGGGCGCCTGGTAGGTCGCTCAACACCTTGAGAACAGCCCGTCCTTCTTCTTCTAGACCGATCCAAGCGAACTGGAGCGACAGGATGGCCGGTCCATCGTCGACTTTTGCAAAGACCGGTGTAAGGCCCAAGCGATCCGGCTCTTCATCGAGCAAATCCTGAATGATCATCAGCGGACGCCTTCCCGACGACAGCGGAAAGTTGTTTTGCGTGCTTGGTACGTGCGGACAAGAGTAGGTCGCAAGCCTTGCGGAAGTCACGACACCAAAGCCGTTGCCTCCGCCACGAAGCGCCCAAAAAAGGTCCGGTTCGTGCGTCGCATCTACGCTCACCTGCTGACCGTTGGCTAAGACCATCTCAACTCCGAGCAGCGCATCGCACACGAGACCATAGCTGCCCGCTAGTAAACCGTAGCCCCCCCCGTCGCCGCGCCAATCAAACCTACGTTTGCGTTGCACGTGGTAGGTGTCACGATATCCGACGAGAGCCGACCGAGCAGGCGGCTGGTGGTCACGCCACCACCGATGCGCGCGGCCCGCGTTACTGCGTCATAGATAACATTATCCATGTGGCGCAGGTCGACGACAAGGAAACCTGCCCGACTATTGCGCGCGAACGCATCTTCGCGGCCGCCGCAGACGCTGACCGGAACGTCGTGATCTGCAGCGATCTTCAATGCGGTTGAGACCTGCCCCGCAGTGCGGCACTCTATGCGTGCAAGCGGGCGCTGTGCCTCGGCGATGTTCCACGGTCCAAAGTCCACGCCTGGGTCGTCGCTCCCGCCAAACACATCTACTCCCTCGAGGTGAGCGCGAAGATCTGTTGCAAGCTGTACGCCTTTTTCCATCTCAATTTGCGCCTTTAATCCAGTCGACATGGTCGTTTGATCTCCTCCTGAATAAGCTAAAGCGTTTTGTTTATGCCTTCTTCGCGTCGCGTCATTCGGCGGCGCACGCTGCTGTCGCGACTAACGTTATCTCGCGACTCGGAGATATCTGTTGAGATGACAGCCGAGTTCTAAAGGGCGATGGCAGTTTCGGCCAAACACCCTTTTGATCCGGCCACACCTGCCTGGCTATTAGTTATGGAGTCTCATTCGCGACATGACCAGCTGATGAAACTTTGGAAAATTGCAGCCTCAACCAAAGGTGGGTCCCGGCGGGGGTGGTATCGCGTGGCCATTTCCTCGGCCCAGGGTATGCAATTTTCGCGGCTAGGGCGGACTGCAACTAGCTATGGTTTACTGCATGTCATTAAGTGCTGACAACAAGCCTAGTCACTTGTTGACGTGTATCCTGCCCATCATAAAGACGGTGGCATCACAGAATCTCTGGGGCGCTCGAAGACCGACTCGCCCCCTGCCGTCCACGCCTCGGACAATGGTCGTATTCGCTGCTTCTGAGATTCTTAAGACAGTGCCTGGACAATGTCTCTATTAGTTCGAAGCCGTTGGCTTTTTCCGATGAAGGTAATCGCTAAGGATTACGGAGCCACCATGATTCCTTTAAGTGTAATGACAGCCTCCCCAGCAATTCTGATAGCGATTGGCCCATCTGAAGACGAACGCGTAGCCTCAACTAGTACGCGTCCAGGCCGGCCGACTTCCCAGCCTTGACCCGCGTAGAATGAAGCCACCCCGGTTTCGTCGCCCGACAGAAGATCGTGGTGAACGAGATAGGCCCCAAGGCAACCGCTCGCATTCCCAGTGACGGGATCTTCCGGAATTCCAATGATGGGCGCAAACATGCGACCGTGGGAGAGATTGCCTGGATCGGGATCTTCCATCGTCCAGGTGTAGTAGCCGTTGCAACCAATTCGAGTGCTAAGGCTACATAAAGCATTCATGTCTGGGGACAGACCCGCAATTTTCCTCCGGCGACGAACAGGAATGACCACCTTTGAATGGCCTGTTGAAACGATTTGGACTGGGCTATTGCTCTCTACATCGCTTGCTGCCAGACCAAGGGCCTTCAGCAAAGCGTCCAACTGCTGGCCTTCCAGCGGAGGGGAGAAGTTGGCAAGCTGCTGGTGCATCCAGATCCTGATCACTCCATCGAACTTCTCAGATTCAACAGCCAGCATTCCGGCTGCAGTCTGCTGCCGACGCGTTCCAAGTGGCGCTCCTTCTACCGCCAGGACGTAATGAGCAGCGATCGTCGCGTGGCCGCATATAGGAACCTCGGCAGTGGGCGTGAAAAAGCGCACTTCAACGTCTCCGCTCGGATCGCTGCTTGGGAAGATGAAGGCAGTCTCCGATTTGTTCATCTCGCGCGCCATGAACTGCATGGCGGAAGCCGAGAGACCCCGCGCGTCGGGGACAACGCCAGCGGGATTACCTCTGAATGCCTGCCTGGTGAACGCATCCACCTGATAGATCGAATATTGCTGCACGTGTGTGCCTCCATCTTTTCTTGGAACGGCTCGTCAGCTCAGTTGTGATGATGAAGGATGCTCACTTTCAAGAATACTCAGGATCCATTCTGGCTTGTGTCGTCGGCAAGGCCGTGGGCTTGAGGCCGAAGCCCGCGGTGCTTTGAGCACATTCCGAAAAGTAGCCACCCTTAAGGAATTACAAGGCCAAGATTATAGCTCTCCGGCAGGAACGATCTCCGTCTCCTTGTAGGCGTCAAGCGGAGTATTAAGGTTTTCGGGTTTATATTCTGGCTGCATGCTGGCAAACCGAATTTTTACTGTATTTGCCAGCACTGCGTTCGCCGGCACTGTGCGATGTTTCCAAGGTCCCCACGGTATGAGCTTCCATTCATCGTGACTCGGTCCTAGGGGATTGAAGGGCATCGGCGAAAAACACTGTTGAAGGCCTTCCTCATCAAACTGCAGCCCACAAGACTTCGCGTTGTCTACCATCCAGCGCAGGGTGATGTTGGAAAGCTGACATTCTGAATAGCTTCCTCCTACGTCGCAATGGGCTCCCGGAAACCACACCTGTTCCAACTGTGAATCGTTATCCCTTTGGCTCCCGTCAGCATTGGTCCAAAGTGTTGGTTTGAATTGCGAACGGCGTTCGTCGATTGACACCGCTTGAAACGCATTCTTTATGCAATGGCTCAAGCTCGTATCTAGAAAACCGTACTTCTGTTGGTCGAAGTCGGTGAAGAGATGGCCTGGAATGCCGAGTGCGCCAACAGTGTCCCAGACACCAACCATACGCACGTCAACTTCCGTTAGACCGTATTCCTCGACGAGGGGCACTTTCGCAGCCTCTCGCTTGTCATGGTCAGTGATCCTGTACACATCAAAGATGCGCTTGACTGTCTGATTATCTAAATTCTTGGTCGGAACACCAAAGAGAGCGATCATGCCGGCCAAACTGCGAGCGGTATAAGCTCCGCGACTAAACCCGAAGACGAAGATTTCGTCGCCCGGATCCCAAACATAAGAGAGGAAGCCATAACCGTCTTGCACCTTCTGGAAGAGGCCGTCGCCCATCGCACCACCGAAAAAATGTTCGAATGGTGTGCCGTCTGTTCCCACGCCACTGTCGTAGTACTTCAACTGCGAAGGTTTATCCCCCAAGAGCATATAGAGTTTACGGACGTTCGTATCAGTTTGCATTCCGGTAGAACCATGCGGTGAATCCCATGTGCCATCCGCACAGAGAATAATTTTCTTGCTCACAAAATCTCCTATTTTGGAACCAACGTGGTTTTAGCGCGCCTGCCATTCTGCCGACGCAATGTCGGTGATCATCATCTTGCTCCTCCACTCCAAGCGTTGGATGATGCAGCGAAGAGAGGCGGCCAATCAGAATCTGCCATGGTCAGGTTGTTTTCTGCCTTCGCGTGTGGTCGGGACACTGCTTCATTCGAAAGTGCATGGCCACTGAGTACAGGGTGGCAACTTCAGAACAAGATGACCGAGCTGCACCGCAATGTCGGTCTTCTTCGTGAGCTGAAGCCCCCGGGGACGTTTCGGGCTGCGCCACCGGGCCAAAAGCAGACAACTTAGCGGGCGCTACGAACCGTTTCCAGGGCTTTCACGCGCGTCTTGGTCATGGTGTACACGCAGTCGCCATAGGCGTTGGGCTCGCCTGTACCGCCGAGCATTGATGTGCTTTGCAAGCTACAGTCCGCGTCCCTGAATGCGATCCAGGCCCGCTCTGCCGCGACGAGACGCTTCAGGATTTCCGCGTCGTCTTTGACTTCGTCCGGCTTCGGATGCTTCAGTGCTTCGGCCCAGGCCTGATAGACACTGTTCAGCCGGGCGTCCGCGAAGATCTGGGCGACGGAATTGCAGGCCATAATGTGCATGTTGCTGCTGTCTCTGGCCACGCAAGCCTTGAGCTTGGCATCGGTCTCGGAAAAATCCGACGGGCCTTGAGCCAGCGCGCCGCCGCAGGTCAGGAAAGCACAAACGCCGATCAGGATAGATTTCATGGTCGTCCCAGACACCCTCAGTTTATAGCAAAAGATTTGACGTTATGTCGTGCTATCTGCACACAAGACTTCACCATACTGCACGGAAAGTAAAATGTCAGCAGAAACGTGGTTTGTAGAATTGAAGTCGGCTATCCGGCTGATAAAGTCACAGTTCTTCTTGTGCTGTAGGTGAGACTGACCCCAGAATTCCACTCTTGGCCGAACGAGTGTGCATTTTGGCAGAATCGAGCTGTGACACCGCTCGCTACGTGAATCTAATCTTAAGCAGGTGACGGCGCTGTCCCGGAAGTTGTCCGAGATGTGCCTAAACATGCAGAGTTGCTTCTCTAAACAACCTTTCGGTCGCGTTAAAGATTGATTGATCACTGGCTTCGGGCTTGAGATTTCGAACCCGGTAGTTCCACTCCATCTCTATGAATATCGCGCCGGCGAGTGTGATCAAATGGGTCGCGCCAAATCGCCAGCCATTATAGCCAGATGATCTGGACCAGCGCTATGTCTTTTTGAGACTCATCGACAAAACAGTTTGAGGTATAAATGAACCCGCCTTTCTGCCTACACAGCTTACGCACAATTGCATACCTGGCAGTCATCGCCACCTCCATCGTTGGCACCATCTGTGCCGCGCAGGCATTCGATTCGACTGCAGACTCACTGCGATTGATCCCACTAACAACCATCAATTCGAGTGGTGATGGCTATATGGCAGACCCGCAGCCAGTTCGACTGGACAGGGCAAACGCGCTGCGCGAGGTGATTATTTCCGGAACGACCCACGCCGTCCTACAGTGTTCTTTTCCAGTTCTTGCGGAATGTTTTTCGTCTAGGTCACTACGCGTGACCGGAGGCTCACTCCAGTCAATGATTGCGGCGGCAGGAGGGCAGATCACGAATATCCAAAACGTCGATCTTTTTCAGAACGACCGGGGAGAGTGGCATGCTGCAGTAACCATTGGCATACACACGATGGCCCATCCGAAACACTGGACTGTGGTGGCGCATGCACACCCGGTCGGTCCAGTCTCGCCAGATACGCCTCCAACTGACTGGGCCGCTGACTCGCTGTTAGCCGGTTCGCTGACTGAAGCAAGCAATGGCAACTATGACGGCAAATATTACGAAGAAGACGGACGTCTATACCTACTCTATGTACGCGGCATCGCCCCTCCTCCCGCGTTGCGCAATGAGATCGTCCTGCAACCAATGCAGACGGAGACAGAGATCGCATCCGTCCCTCCGTCTGTTCTATTAACTCCCGGCGACCGCGACGGAGAGTTGAATTCCGAATGGTACGCGAATACACAGGCCAAGCTAGTGGAAGCCCCTTATCTCAGCCGAGTCGCCGGTAAGCACTTGCTCGTATACTCGACCGGTGCCTATCTCACCGAAGGCTACAAAACAGGCGTGGCGTGGTCTGACTCGCTCATGCCGGTGGGGAATGGCAGATACCGAAAAGTATTGCTGCGTGATGCCGGAAACGTATGGGGCCAGCGTGGGAGACTCGAAGTCCGCTATCTGCTGCAATCGCAAAAGCCACAATGGCCCAACTTTGTCGGCAAACAGGTGGTGGGTCCCGGTGTTGCTGCCGCGCTTGCGGCGCCCGACGGACAGTGGTGGCTCTACCTCAATGGATTCGCCCCTGGCGATATGCCTGAAGGCCCTGACGGCAAGGTACAAGGTTCGCATCGACGGCCCTTCGGACTGCGGCTACGAATGAACGTGCCATCTGACCGTCGCGTAGGTGAAGTAAGCGACAGCGAACTCGCGAATTGGATTCTGCCACAGTGACGGAGATACCCATCCTCGGCAGACGTATGACACAGAGAAAAGCGGTCCACAAAATGACTATGCTTCGGAACGGCCGTGAATACAGGAGACCGTATTCAGGGCTGCTCTCGAAGTAAGTGTGGTCACACCGGGAAGAATTCGTTGCATTTAGCGTCGATGGCCTCGGCGATCGGAACAAACGCGTGGTCCCAGTGACCTACGGTTCTGAACGGAGGTATGACTATGACATCCAAGATGCACGCCGAATTGGCGGCACTGGGCCGAATCTTCCATTCAGGAGTAATCTCCGAAGAAGATTGGGCTGTGCTGCAAATTCATTTGGCCTATTGCGAGGGATGCCACAGGGCGTTCGTTCCCAACAAATCTCGATTCCTGAGCGTCATACTATAAATACGAATGCCTCAACAACATTCAGTGATTGATTCCTAGATGGTGCGGACGCTGGCGAGTTCGGCGAGACCGAGCGGGCCCGCCAGACTGATCGCGGACACAGGTTTTCGGCAGTCGCTCCATCGTCGTTAGACTTGATCTGTGTAGACCTTTGCTGCTCATGAAACGCGGTCGATGCTGGATTCTTCCTGCCCACGCTCTTGGATCCTACGAGATTCGGTCAGAGCGACTTTTCCGCGCGCGGGTGATGTGCCCCAAAGTCACTGACACGATTTCAAGATCACCCGCATGTCGGTTCGGCGTGGCGAGACCAGCCGACAGCCATCCTTAACCGAACTTGAGCCCAATCGCTGCATTCTCCTCAGGCGTGGCGAACCAACCATGAGTTTCCGTGGCGAGATCTTTTATCTTTTTTAGCATGGCCTGTGGCGGTGTTCCTTGTTGCAGAGCATTTTTGCGGTACTCAATGACCTCCAAGAGATATCGAAACACATCGCCTCCCGTAATGATGAGACAGACGCAGGGAAGAGAAGAGCTATTTCGCCAGGCGTGCTTCACATTGCTGCCGATCAAGGCAAGTTCACCTTGGCGTACTTTTTGCCAGGCCCCCTTTCCCCCAAGATCCTGATACATCTCCATCTCACCTTCAAGAATGTAAAAGCATTCCGTATCAGCATGTGCATGGAGGTGAATATTCCCGCCCCCTTCGACAGTACCCCGCAAGAACGCAAGGGAGCGCGAACCCGTGAGTTCTGGTGATGCCAGAAATTGAATCCCGGAATGCCCGGTTTCCTGCATTGTTACTGCATTCGTGTCCACGACGACGTCTTGAGGCTTCATCCAATCTCCTTAGTGTTAGAACTGCAATGATGTGACTGCTTCGTCAGACGGCTAACAGCTTCAGAACTGCTCCCCATCTACTGGCCTTTGTCGCTCGCAGCGGCGTAGTTGTCAGAAAGTGACGGTAAGTTTCGGTGTCGGGAACCCTCTTTCCATGTTCCACCACGGAAGTGCAGAACGTAAGATAGCTTCCAAATCAGCAATTGCAGCTTGCCTGACTTTAGGGAGGTTCTCGAGGATGGCCTGCCTAATTACCACCGCCCAGCAATGAAGGGGAATCAGCGCCCCCCGGAGTGTCATCCCAACATCGGTTACCGCGTAAACCAAGCGCGGCGGCACACTTGGGTATTGTGTGTGGTTTATGATCGCGCCCGCCCAAAATGTTCAGAGTCAATGTGAACCTGGTCTTTGCAGTTAGCCTTCCGCGCTTATCTTTGTCTACTTGTAGTGAGTAGCATCGGCTGACGTTTCCAGTAAGTCAGGGAGCGCCATAGCCATTCCAGCGGGCCGAACGCGAAGACACGCAGCCACAGAGAACTAGCGATCAGGTTCAATGCCCAGATAACCGCAACTACGACGTACCACTGGTAGTATTCAAGTTTGCCGTATAGTTTCCATGGACCCCAGGCAAAAAGGAACTGGCAGAGAATGGTGGTGAGGATGTAGTTGCTGAAGGCAGTACGACCAACAAAGGCGACTCGCTCAAGAGTGCTCCGCAAATGCCCGCTTCTGACCAGAAGCAGCAGAATCGAAGTGTTGGCGAGCGTTCCCGCTAACACCTCTGCGGTGTAAGGAATGGCCAGCCATCGGTCAAAGGCAGCGACCGCGAAGCCTGACTTAAAGACTTGCCAAATCCCGAAGAGAACGAGCGGAAGAGCGAGAGCATAGCCGGCAATCACTAATGAAAGATATGCCTGGACCGGAAGCTTGTTGGTCAAGTATCCAGATTTGTAGAGACCCATTCCAGTGACCATGGCACCGAGCCACTCAAGAAACCAGAAGCTTGGAAACTTCAGTTTGAGTATCGCCACTTCCGTGGTGACTCTGGTCGGCCATCCAGCCAGAAAACCCAACCGGCGGGTCCGTAGAGTCTCTTGAATGGCTGCTGCACCCGCTTGTTGACGTTTTGAAGCGTCCTCTAAGAGCGCTCGCTGTGCAACCGTCGCGGAGGTGCCAGCGGCTTTGGCAGCGTTAAGCTGACTCTCTGTGCGCAACGTCGCGGTTACATCAAATGCCCGTGTACTGCCGAACGTTCCACCTACCAGCCAGAGGATGAGACCCAACATAAGCAGCATACGGGCGCCGAGGCGGCGCAGCGGGTAAAGGAAGATTAGTGCCATCGCTGAATAGTCGATCAGGATATCCCCGAACCACAGGATAAAGCCGTGGCAAACACCAAAGACGAGAAGCCATAGATTACGGCGGTAGTAAATGCTCCTCGCGCGCCTTAGAGCGGAGCGCTTTTCAAGTCGCTCTGTCAGTAGCACCACGCCCGCGCCGAAGAGGATGGAGAACATGCTTCGCATCTTGCCTTCAGCAAACATCCACTTGAGCACGACAATGGTGTAGTCGATCCAGGCATGCCAGCCGCTGAAAGCGGGACGGGGTAGGCCTGTGGGAATGTCCCAAAGAGACTCAGGTCCCGCAAAGTCCTCTATATTAAGCATGAGGATGCCCAGTAAAGCTACGCCCCGAAGGACGTCTAGTGTTGGTAGGCGTTGGGTCTGATGTACGGGAGCCTCAGTCGGTCCAGCCTCTACTTCGGGCGTCCCAGGTGGCAGCGGTTCGATTGAAATGGAAGTAAAGTTCTTATCGGGCATCTGCCGTAAGACTATCCGTTCGGCGGAGCCATCACTTTCGTAAAAACGCCATCAAAGCCTACGGCGATACTCGCTCGGCGTTAGGCCCAACTTTTGACGAAATGCGTAGGTGAAGTGAGCCTGGCTGGCAAACCCACAGTCCAGGGCAATGTCAATTAGGTTCAGAGCGGGCTTCACCATCAGTCGGCGAGCTTTTTCCATCCGCAGATCCAGTACGTATTGATGTGGAGAACGACCTGTATTTGAACGGAAAGAGCGTAGCAGATGCCGTTTGCTGTAGCCGATCTCAGTTGCCAGTGTGTGCAAATCCAGATTGGTCTCCGGTGTTGTCTCCAAGCGATTACTTAGACGACGCAACGTGTCGGCATCTATTTTGTTTTTCAACCATACTCCTCCGCTCGCCCCGCGGGTTATATCAAACAGCCGTGTTCGGAGGGAACGAATCAAACGATTTGCATAAAGGCGACCAGAGTGTCCGCCACGCCTCGCTTCGTCGCTCAACTTTTCGAGAGTGTGCTGCAAAGGCTTATCCATAAAACAACGCTTGTCCTGAGAGATGACGCCATCTGCCACGCTACGCGTGTTGCTCTCATTTAGGATCTCTTGCGAGATCTCATGCTTGAAGTCCGGGTCTAAGGCACAAATAAGACCGTAGGTAGGACAGCTCGGACGCACTGCTGGAAGAGCACCAGCTGTGTAAAGGGACAGGGTGCCGGGGTGAACAAGCTTAGGTACAAAGTTTCCATTGACATCTGGGTGATCGCAGCGGAGCGTCTCCGCATTGTTCCACAGACAAAGAACTAAGCCACTCAACTCCGACGCTGGCCACTCGCCGGCAGGAAACTGATGCTGCTCCAAGAGAAGGCCGGCCCAGCCTAGGCCACGGCTTGAAAACATAAGCTGAGACTTGCCGCGCATAAACTCGCGGATGGCCCGAGTCTTCTTGCACGTCGCAACGGTGTCTGTTTCTGATATCTGCATTGACTAGATCATTTCCCACTGAGCTTATGTTCTGGTCCACGTGGCCGTGGCCACCTCTCATTCTGTGATCTGTTCCACAGAAAAACGCATCTTCCTCATCCAAAGCCTCCCCTTATTCAGATCAGTTTTGGTAGAAGACCAACATTTCACCTGGTACAGAAATAGCGAGGCCGATCAGGTCTTGACTCATGCAAATCTTCACTTGCGTGTGTCTTAAACAATTGGGAGGGAGGCTCTGAATGCTTGTCAAAAGTCAAAATCCACGGCACAAATCTTAAGCTGTGGGCGGCCCGCAATGCTGCTGATACGCGGGAGAGATGTTATTTACACTCTCTCCTCATTTCGTTGCATCGGGGTAAATATCCTTCAGATGGGCGGGAGCTTCGGTTCCGATTGTAAGCGCCGGTCGGGGCAGCATGGTGTCTCGCATCGCGGTGTTGTACAAGAAAATAGCCTCGATCACGGCTGCCTGCTTAAGATCCGGCTCACTGAGGTGCTCATAGGTATCCAGTGACGTATGGTGTGTGCGGCTGACGTAGTCCCGTGGATCCTGAATGAACTGAAAACCCGGCAGGCCAGCCAGTTGAAAGGCGGCATGATCGGTGGCTCCAAAGTTGCGCGTGCTGATCGTGGTTAGGCCCAGATCGCCCAAGGGCTTCATCCACTGGGAAAAGATATCGCTCACACCTTGGTTTCCTTCGGTATAGATGCCCAGTAGCTTCCCGGTACCGTCATCCATGTTGTAGTACGCATCGAGCAAGGCTCCTTCGAATTTTGCGGTAGGAGGAGCGACGATCGGCTTCACGATGTTCACGGTAGCCGCATCATCAGGGCTGGACGAAAAATGTATGTCCGCAAAATGCTTGGCAACATAGGCCTGAGATCCAAGGACACCTTGCTCCTCACCACTCCAAAGTGCGATTCGAATGGTTCGGCGTGGCTGCACGTGCAGAGCGTTGAGGACACGCATTGCCTCGATGGCCACAGCTACACCCGCACCATTGTCCGTCGCGCCTGTGCCGGCATACCAACTATCCAAATGACCGCCGACCATCACAACCTCATCTTTGAGTTTGGGATCGGTGCCTGGGATTTCTGCAAGGACGTTGTAGCCCGGTACGTGCTCATCACCAAAGTGCGTGGCAATGTTGAGGCTGACCGTTACAGGAACCTTGTTATCCAGAAGCCTCTGCATCCGCCCCCAAGCTTGCGTCGTGACGACGGCCTCCGGGATCGGTTGCTTATGATCGGCGCGATATACCGACATTCCAAGGCTATCGAAGATATCGACATGGAGAGCGCCGTCGGAACCACCGGGAATCAAGACCGCGACAACACCTTCGTCCGCAAAAAACTTTCCAACGTGTTCGCGGAAGGCAATGCTCTGGAAAAACTTCCGGTAAAGAGCCAGCATGGCCGGTGTGGTTGCATACTGATCGTTCATGTCGCCGTTCAGCGGATACTGAGCGATCTCCGCAAGTTTTTCGGCTGTATCGTGCACCATCTCCGGACCCTGATTGGCATCGAAGGGTGCTTGTTCATAGAGCACGATTCTGCCTTTGAGCATGCCCTTCCAACGTGCCAGGTCATTTTCCGACGTCAGCTCGGTCAGATGGACCACCTCCGCGTTTACCGTGCCGTTTGTCGAGGGCGACCACGGAGTCGCTTGCGCTACGAAAACGCTGTTCGCGGGCTTGACCAGCGCCAAGGACGTGTTTATCTGTGTCCATGCCATGCCGAACTCGCCCCAGCTTTCATGCCGTACATTCTTGCAGCCCATAGTCGTGAGCTGACTGCGTGCCCAATCATCCGCACGCATCATCGCAGGCGAACCTGAAAGACGCGGGCCGATGTCATCCGAGAGGCCGCCTGCATACTCTATGACATGCGAGTGATTGAACTCCTCGTCGCGAATGCGCGAGTACATACCGAGATCGAGCTTTTCCGGTGTGGTCGCTGTAGGCTCGCCGGCGCGGACCGGATCAGCCACGCGCTGTGCTTCAACAAATCTCGTAGCCGGGATCGAGATCGATAAGAAAAAACCCGTGATCAAGAATGGACAGGAAAAAAACTTACAACTACTTCCAATTACCATTGCGGCGATTCTCTCCCTAGGATGAGGCGATGAACTTCTTGAGTCGAAGTGGCCCGCTCAAGTTCCGGTTTAGGTATGGCTAGAGTATTTAGTGCCGCCGGTGCATGAAGCGGTAAGAGCAAATATCAAAATACTTCTGGACTACGAAACTGTTTGACGACGAGAGAAAAGCTATCGATGGCTTGATCGCAAGCACTTGTCACTTATTGCGCTGATGTTGTCCCAATCGGCACGCCGGGTGGTAGTAGACACGCGCGGTGTCGGGTCAAAGCGGTCGGTTCCTGACGCGAGTCATTCAAGTTGACTACTCGCCGAGTAGTGAGCGCATTTTGTTTTGTTCTAAGTGGGACTGACCCATGTATTCACTTTTGACCGATGCAGCATGCATTGTGGCAGAATCGAGCGGTGACACTACTCTTTACGCGCATCTAACTTTGAGAATCGTTTGGGATGACCAAGGTATGAAGTAGATGCAATGAAGCTTCAGACGCGTCCATTTTGCAACGCAGAAAACCCAGGGAATCTCACGCACCTAAGCGCCTGAAGGATAATCAATGCACCTTAGAATTGCACTACTAGCAGGTGACGGCATTGGCCCGGAGGTCATCCAAGAGGCGGTCAACGTCCTTGATGCCGTTGGGGAGGTCGGCGGACACACCTTCGAGTACATGCCATTGCTCATCGGCGGCGCGGGCATCGACGCGCACGGCACGCCCCTACCCAACGAGACCCTGCAGAAAGCACTCACCTGCGATGCCGCACTGCTTGGCGCGGTAGGTGATAACAAGTTCAACAAGCTAGCCCCCAGCGAGCGCCCCGAAGCCGGCCTGCTCAAGATTCGCGCTGAACTCGGCGGATTCGCCAATCTGCGTCCTGCGATCGCCTACAAGGCACTCGCCAACAACAGCCCGTTACGCCACGAGATAACCGAAGGCGCCGACATAATGTTTGTGCGTGAACTTCTCGGTGGCCTCTACTTCGGTGAACCACGCTTGTGGGACAAGCAACTCCGCCGCGCTCACAACACCATGGTCTACACGCAGGATGAGGTCGAGCGAGTTGCAAGGATTGCCTTCGATATTGCAGCCAAGCGCCCGAAGAAAAAGCTCACCAGCGTAGATAAGGCCAACGTACTCGAGTGCTCGCAGATGTGGCGTTTCGTCGTCGATCAGGTCGCGAACGAGTATCCGAACGTCACGGTCGAGCATCAGCTTGTCGACTCGATGGCCATCCACCTCATGACGCGTCCACGCGATTTCGATGTGGTCCTTACCGAAAACCTCTTCGGTGACATCCTCTCCGACGAGAGCGGGGTCATCACCGGCTCACTCGGCATGCTGCCCTCAGCCACGGTCGGCGGCAAGGTCAACCTCTATGAGCCCATACACGGCTCCGCGCCCGATATCGCCGGCCAGGGCAAGGCCAATCCCATCGGCACCATCCTTACCGCAGCGATGATGCTGCGCATTTCTGGCGGTCTGGAGACCGAAGCAAAGGGCATCGAAGACGCTGTGGTTCAGGTGCTCGAAGCTGGGTACCGCACCCCTGACATTTTAAGCCGCAACGTGGACGGTCAACATGCCGTCGACACGCAGTTGATGGGAAGACTCCTCGTCGACCTCGTCAAGGCAAACTTGGCAGCGACCTTGTCGGCCTTGTAGCGTACCCTTTTGCGCTTCAGCCAACAGCCACCGACCATATTATTCCGACTGCTGTCGGAGCGTGAAGCGCGACGTAGTACTTGCTTCAGCGAAGATAAGTCCGGTCAAATCTGAATTCGGCAGCCTCCGCGCTACCACTGCACTACTCACAATGAGGGAAGATGAGCGAACCAAGAACACTGTTTGAAAAAATCTGGCAACAACACCTAGTCGTCGAACCGGTAGGCGAGCCGCCACTCCTCTATATCGACCTGCAACTAGTGCATGAAGTGACGTCGCCACAGGCATTTGAAGGACTACGCCTGGCTGGCCGTAAGTTGCGTCACCCAGAGCGGCACATCGCCACGGTGGATCACAATGTACCCACCACCAGTGTCGAGGACCGGCTGCACATCATCGACCAGATCGCGTCGAAGCAGGTGCAGACGCTCCGTAAGAACTGCACTGACTTCGGCATTGAATTCTTTGACGTGCAGGATGCGTCGCAGGGGATCGTCCACATGATAGGACCCGAGCTCGGTGCCACCAAGCCCGGCATAACAATCGTCTGCGGCGACTCGCACACCTCAACACACGGCGCTTTTGGCGCACTGGCCTTCGGCATTGGCACGTCTGAGGTCGAGCATGTAATGGCAACGCAGACGCTGCCGCTGACCAAACCCAAGACCTTCCGTATCAACGTCGAGGGGGACCTGCCCTTCGGCGTCACAGCCAAGGACATTATCCTCTATATCATCGGCAAGATCGGCACCGACGGCGCTACGGGCCACGTGATCGAGTACGCGGGCTGCTCCATCCGCGCGCTCAGCATGGAAGGTCGCATGACAATCTGTAACATGAGCATCGAAGCAGGTGCGCGCGCCGGCATGATCGCTCCCGACGAGACGACCTTCGAATATCTAAAAAGTCGCCGCTTCTCGCCACAAGGCGAAGCATGGGAACAAGCCGTCGCCCACTGGAAGACGCTGCCCACCGACGAAGGTGCCATCTTCGACCGCGAACTCCACGTTGACGCTTCAACACTCGTACCTGCCGTAACCTGGGGCACGTCTCCCGGCATGCACGCGACGATTGACGGAAAGGTGCCCTCGCTCGAAGATGCGAAGTCCGACGCCGACCGTAAGAGCTTCGCCAGCGCATACGAGTACATGGACCTGAAGCCCGGCATGCACATGGAAGAAATAACGATCGATACGGTCTTCATCGGCTCCTGCACCAACGGCCGGATCGAAGATTTGCGCGCCGCAGCCGCCGTGGTAAGGGGCCACCACATCGCCACGAAGATTCGCGCGATGGTCGTTCCCGGCTCGCAACAGGTCAAGCGCCAGGCTGAAGAAGAGGGTCTCGACATTGTATTCAAAAATGCAGGCTTCGAGTGGCGCGAGCCGGGCTGCTCCATGTGCCTGGGCATGAACCCCGACATCCTGCAGCCCGGCGAACGCTGCGCCTCCACAAGCAACCGCAACTTCGAAGGCCGCCAGGGTCGCGGAGGCCGCACCCACCTCGTAAGCCCTGAAATGGCCGCCGCCGCCGCCATCACCGGCCATTTCACCGACATACGTAAGTGGAAGTCCGCAGAAGGAGTACTACGCCAATGACCCCCATCAACGAACTCAAATCCAAAGCGATGCCGCTGCCGCTGCCCAACATCGACACGGACCAGATAATCCCAAAACAGTTCCTCAAGCGCATTGAGCGCACAGGCTACGGCGACTTTCTTTTTTACGATTGGCGTTACAACCTAGACGTGCCCGATTCCATTACGCCTAATGCTAGCTTCGTGATCAACAAGCCCGAGTACCACGGCGCGCAGATCCTCATCGCCGAGCGCAACTTCGGCTGTGGCTCCTCGCGCGAGCACGCCGCATGGGCGCTCAACCAGTTCGGCTTCCTCGCCGTCATAGCACCCACCTTCGCCGACATTTTCTATTCCAACGCAGGCAAGAACGGCATCATCCTCGTCCGCCTTCAAGAAGACCACGTGAAGACGCTGATGGGCCGCTCCACCAAGAACCCGGACAGTATCATAACCATCAACCTCGAACATCAGACTGTCACCGACGACGAAGGCTTCCATGCCCGCTTCGAAATCGAACCATTTCGAAAGTTTTGCCTGCTCAACGGCTACGATGACATTAGCCTGACCTTGCAACACACCGAAGCACTGACCTCTTTTGAAGCCGCGCACGAGAAACGTCTTTGGGCTATGCCAAAGTCCCATCTAGCGGGTGCTAATCAGCCGGCAATATGACTTCCGTTGGGGATCGACGCCATGACTTAACTCAGTCACACGCTGCAATGTACGTTACACAGAGCTGCTGCGGTCGCCACCGTTTCTGTGCAATCACCCTCCAGCCACCTCTGCTCTTCAGACCTTAGTCGCGATGATCGGCGTTGTTCGGGTACAAGAAACTCCAGGGCCTAAAAACGCATTGTTCACCCGTTGGGAGGTGCTTGCGTCTGGATATACTAAGGCTTCAGTGACTCTCCAAAAGCAACCTCTGAAGTAACAGACATCGGTAAATCGTCGCAGAGAAACATGTTCCTCCGCGAACGTGGAATTTGTTGATGTCGGCAGCGACGGAAGAGCTGATTTGTTCGCAGAGGGCGGACCAGGGCAGCCCACACTGGTCGAAGAGACCCACAGACGCCGACTTCAAAATAGCCAGGGGCTGTGTTACCAATGTCAGTTCTGAAAGTTGGGTTTTTCGCTTTGGCGCATACACAGCTCTTTTTGGCAGTTTAAGCTGTGACCGTTCCCACGAAGAGAACCGTCTCATTCTGTACAAATGTGGAAGAGGGCTTGGCACCGTTCTGCCGAGTCCCCACAGTTGGCTACAACTCAGTCGCCTCTCCTAATGCGGATGCCAGACATGCTATACGACGCAATCATTGTTGGGGATAGCTATGCTGGTTTATCGGCGGGAGTGCAACTCGCGCGTGCTAGACGTGAAGTCTGCATCATCTATTCCGGTCAACCAGGCAACGGATCCGTCAAACGCGTCGTCAGCGACTTTCCTAACCACCACGAAATTGGTGTGATCGATTCAACGTTGTCCGAGCTAGAGCGATACCCTTCCTTGAGAACCATCGATGGTATAGCTGTCGAAGCGCGAAGGGAAGGGACAGGAAGGTTTAGAGTGACCCTCCATTCAGGCGAAAGCCGCGTTGCCTCTAAGTTGCTCTTAGCTTTCGCAGAGAACAACAGCACATTTGCACGACAACTGGGGTGCGTAATAGATGATGGTGCTTTTGGGGCTCTCATCCGGACCGATCCAGGTATGATGACGACTGTTCCGGGAGTGTATGCCACGGGCAATGATGGCCGGTGCACGTCGGGTACGAATTCAGCCGTAGCCGATGGAATCCTGGCAGGTATTTCCATTCATACCGCACTGCTCTGAGGCTTAACGATTGCCGAACTTTGGAACGGGCGGCGGGTCAGCGATCGCATCGAGTTGGAGCGAAGGACCGGCAACTGAATCAGCAACTCCAACGTAATCTGTAACTTATGTGAAGTGTTTTCCGCTGGCTCGCCGCCGCCGCGCTCCCCTCGTGAGACGTTGGTGCCGTCGTGCCTGTTCTCCTTGGATCTCCACCAGGAGGTTCATGTGCCGTTCGAGTTCACCGTTCACCCGATCCGTTGCGATCGTTTTCTCTTGGTCGCATGCGACACTCCCGCTCATGCGTAGCTTTTGTTGCAGTCGCACCGCGGCCTGTCGGCCAATACGCTCGATGCTTATTCGAGGGCATTGGAGAGATATCTTGCATTCTTGAAGTCTACCCGCGTCGCGTCCGTCTCCGCGACGCGTGCGGATGTGGGACGGTATCTCGCTGCGTTGCAGCCTGGCGAGGTTGTTTTAGCGAACGCGACGATACAGCAGCTATTGACAGTTGTTCGCCTATTCCATGGATATTTGATGGAAGAATGGACACGTTCCCACAAACCAGCTGCACAGACCAGCAGCGGACGGGCGATGGTTGCACGCCATCACAAGCTGTCCTGGATTCCCAACGAGGAAGACTGGCATAGCATTCTTGCGGCGGCACGACAGGAGTCCATCCGCAACAGGACGATGCTTGCGTTTGCCTATGACGCTGGACTTCGCCGCGAAGGCTTTGCAGTCTCCAGAGTAGCGACATCGATCCGTCGTGACGCCTGCTCAAGATTCGAGCCGAGAGTACGAAGGGACTCCGCGAGCGCGCTCTTCCTTATTCCGCATCGAGCGGCGAGTTGCTTGTCCGCTATCTCGAACATCGCAGGACATTCGGCAACAAGCGTGGGCCGCTCTTTCTCTCCGAGTCACGCCTTAACTACAGCGATCCCATTTCGATATGGAGTTGGTCGAAGATCGTCCTCCGGATTGCACGCAGAGCTGGCGTCGAACGCTTCTCAACGCACACACTTCGCCATCTCTGTCTGACCGATCTAGCCCATGCAGGCTGGGACATCCACGAGATTGCAAGTTTCGCCGGACATCGCAGCGTGCAGACACGCTGCTCTATATCCATCTCAGTGGATGCGACCTTTCGCTGAAGCTCGCGGCGGGCATGGCTCAGATCCATGCCCGCCGGGTTCAGATGCTGGCGGAGGTCGTTCAGTGACAGCCAAGTGAGTAAGGAAGGATGGACAGCCATGGCACAACAACATCGGGCGGTGGGTTGATACCCTGACCGTCGAACAGCGCTCATCGCTCTTTCAGAGCAGCGCCCGTGCTCAGTGGGGACCAGAGAAGGAGATGCCTAAGAAGGCAGACGACGGACCCTGGACCTGGCCGATTGGTCTCGACCGATACGACCGTAGTTCCACGCGCACGCGTGCGAAGAGGATCTGTTGACACGCTATGCGGAGGCGTATCGCTTCTACAGGTACGGGCGAACGATGGACTTTGGTCCTTCGCTCAACCGGCTGGTGCAGCCGCTGAACGATACGCTCGACTACACGGGCATCAAGACCAACCATCGCAAGTATGTGCTGCTGTTCTTCCTGCGTGAGGTGGCTGAGCGCAAGCGTTCCTTCTGGGGATGGCCCACTGAAGAGTGGATCGATTCCATCGAGCGGAGAAGGATGGATCGTCAGCACATCGTCGCCATCGCTTATCTGCTCTTTGACTTTGCTGACCTACACCGTCTCAAGTGCGACCACGTCGTTTACGGGTGCCTTGCGCGCAAGGTGCTTGGACATGATTACATGAAGATCGTCTCCGACCGGGTCTTCGCATTGCTTCTGGAGTGGGGATACCTCAAGCACGGCATGAGCGCTCGCATCATGCGGACTGTCTTCGAGACGCTCCTGTTCATCCGCTCGCCCCATCTCGACCAGCTCACGTTGGAGCATTTGAAGAAGGTGATCGCACGCAAGCCACCGCGCATCGGCAGCTATTCCATCGTGGCTTTCTCCCGTGTGCTGGCTAGCATGGGAACTGTTCCAGAGGCTCTTGAGATCCATCGATCCGTTCCCGACAAGAAGTCTTCGGCCGCCCTAACTCTCGGCGTGCCGCCTGAGTGGGCGCGCCTCTGCCGTCTCTGGTTTGATCGATCCACGTATGCGAGAAGCTCCAGAACCCAGAGCTTTTACTTCCTGCTCAACGTGGACCGTTGGCTCGGTCATGTCGATCCAACGGTCTTATCACCAGGCGATTGGACGCGCGATCTTGCAGCGGAACTCATCTCCGTCGTCTGTCAGTGGCATGGTGGAGACTGGGGAAGCATCGATCCCGTTCATCTTAGAAGCCGAGGCAAGATACTCGCCCCAAGCACTCGCGCGAGCCGCACCTTCACGCTGCGGATCTTCTTTCGGGATCTTCAGGAGTGGGACCTGATCCCGCGACGGTTCGATCCCATGCGGCATCTGAACATACCGAAGAGTCTCGCCGCTTTGATCGGCCGCAACCCGCGGGTCATCGCCGACGATCTGTGGGGCCAATCTCGTCTGGGCTGGCCTCAACCTCGTTCCCGACGATCTTCCCCGTCGTGGCCCGGCCCATCGAGGGAACTTTCGACGCAACAGTTATCCCATCGAGTTGTGCAGGGCGCTCGCGACGACCTGGCTCTTCGCTGAGCTTCGTAATAACGAGATCCTCAGGCTGCGGGTCGGCTGCATCCGCTGGCAGCGCGATGCAGTCACTGTCCCTGGCACGGGCAACATACTTCCCGCCGATGCGGTCTGTCTGCTCGATGTTCCAGTCAACAAGACCGCAACGGCCTTCACGAAGCCGGTGGATCGTATCGTTGGAAATGCCATCGCTGCCTGGGAGAAGGTGCGTCCGCACGGCGCCAAGCGGGCCGACTGGGAGAGCGGAGAGTTTGTGGACTTTCTCTTCAAGCTCCGGCTCACAGGCGTTTGCAAGTCCTACCTGAACAACACCCTCATCCCCGCGCTTTGCGTTAAAGCCGGCGTGCCGCTGGCCGATGTGCGCGGCAACATTACTACGCATCGGGCGCGTTCCACCATTGGTTCGCAGCTCTTCAACGCGAAGGAACCGATGACTTTATTTGAACTGCAGGAGTGGCTCGGTCACGCAAGTTCGTCAGCGACCCAGCATTATGCGAAGATTACGCCTCTGGAGATGGCCAAGTCCTATGCCGATGCTGGATACTTTGCGCGCGACCTGCGCGCCATCGAGGTGCTGATCGATCAGGATGCCGTTCGCACTGGGATCGCCTCAACTAGACCATGGAAGTTCTATGACCTCGGACACGGTTATTGCACCTATGACTTCTTTGAGCAGTGTCCGCACCGCATGGCCTGTGCCAAGTGCGACTTCTATGTGCCGAAGCGATCGACCGCCGCCCTCATACTCGAAGGGAAAAAGAACCTGCTAAGGATGCTCCAAGAGATTCCTCTCGGAGAGGCCGAACAGGCCGCGATTGACGACGGTCTCTTGGCCTACGAAAAACTATTGATGAAGCTGGCGGATCTACCATGCCCGCAGGTCCGACCCCAAGACAACTCGGGAAAGATCTTGTGCGGATTACTGCGTTGAGACCACCGCGAACGACCTCGTCTGACGCCATGTAACCTTTCGGTGCGATCCGACTTGCTCGTGAGTTAAGCTGATTCGGATCCCAACCGATGATCCGACTTAGTTCGAGCTCGCCTAGGGACTCCGCGACAAGATCTGCTACCCGCAAGCGCAATCAGCCCTGGGCTGTAGGTCTGACTACGATTTCGTTTACGTCGACATCCGACGGCTGATCGATCGCAAACGCGATAGCCCGGGCGATTGCATCGGGCGATATCGCCATCTTGTCTCGCGCGGCTAAAGTCTGAGCCTTTACCTCGGGGTTTGTCATGGATTCGGCAAAATCGGTGTAGATGAAGCCCGGCGAGATCGCGGTCACCCGGAGTTTGTCCCCGGCCTCCTGACGCAGCCCCTCCGATATAGTCCTCACCGCATTTTTAGTGCCGGCATATACCGCCTGAAGAGGAACGATCCGAAGTCCAGCGGTCGACACGATGTTGACGAAGTGCCCGGAGCCCTGCTCCCGAAAGACAGGCAACGCTGCGGCGATGCCGTAGAGAAAGCCTTTCAGATTAACATCGATCATCTCCTCCCAATCCTCGACCTGCAGATCTTCGATGAGTGAGATTGGCCCGATCCCAGCATTGTTGATGAGAACGTCGAGTTGCCCAAAACGCTCGCAGGCCAACGTGACAAGTTGCTGCACGTCGGAACGTCGCTTGACGTCCATCCGTACCACGGCTACTTGACCGCCTACGCTGTGAATACGAGACGCCAAAGCTTGCAAACGGTCGATTCGCCGAGCTCCCAGGACGACCCGTGCTCCCCGCTCAGCGAGCATAACTGCTGCGGCCTCGCCGATGCCACTACTTGCGCCTGTAATAGCAATTACTTTACCCTCGATGCCCAATATGTAGCCTCCCGAAACTGCTGATCGAAACTCTTTCTAATGCCGATACTATGGAACTGTTACAAAAACTTGGTAGCTCGATCGTGCCGAACTTCTGCCTATTCGTGTCGAACGGTAGAATAGTGGCGAGGCTGGGCATCTATGAGGTTTACATCTGCCGAAAGCAGGAAGCTGCACTCGACCCGGACTGCGCTTGCAAGCAAGTTCATCATGAGTGCGGGAGCAGAGGGGAACGATGATCCATGGCTACCAGGAGTGCAGGTTTTCGTCCGATCGGCTCCGACAATGCCTGCTTCTCGCTTTTACGGCCCTGGTCTCGGCATCATTCTTCAGGGACGCAAGTGCATTGAACTGGGCAACGTAACGTACCGATGTGATGGATCGCAGACTATTCTCACCTCAACAGATCTGCCCGTATTGACCCAGGTGACCGAGGCCAGTCCGAAGAAGCCTTACTGCGCGGTATTTCTCAAGATTGACATCGAAGCAGCGAGACAGCTCATCGTAGAACTAGAGTTGGAGGGGCGGGAACGTCAGCCGCTGGGACGCGCATTGGCATCGGGGCCTGTCACTCCAGAATTGTTCAGCGCCCTTGATCGCCTTCTGGAACTCCGTGACAAACCAAAGGATGTCGCGATTCTTGGCAGTCTGATCCATCGGGAGATTCTCTATAGGCTGCTCACGAGCCAACAGGGAGTTCGGCTCCGTGAGATCGTTTCCATCGGAACTCGCAGTAACCGCACAGCGCAAGCAATGGCCTGGATCAGGCAGAATTACAAGAAGTCAGTACGCATGGAAGCTTTGGCCAGCATGGCTGGAATGGGACTTTCAACGTTTCATCATCATTTTCAAGCCATGTCGGCAATGAGCCCGCTACAGTATCAGAAGCGACTACGTCTGCATGAAGCCAGGCGGCTTATGATGTCAGAGTTCCTAGATACTACTAGTGCGGCGCTTGAAGTTGGATACGAAAGTCCAACGCAATTTATTCGCGAGTATGCCAGGCTCTTCGGTCAACCTCCCAGGCGCCACATCCAGTCGCTGCTTGCGAAGTGAGGGCTTTCTCCTCGCCGTAGTTCCAGCCTCCAGAGGGTCAGGGGAAAGCCAAACTATTCACCTCTGGACCAAATGACACAGCCGTCATCTTGAGAGAACGCCTCGCGAGGGGAGTGCGGCGGTGGCGAGCCAGCGGAAAACACTTGCCAGTTGCCCTGATTCCACATATTGCACAGTAACTCAGTTGCATACACCGTTATGTACACCGTTCAACGATCTAATAACGATCAGCTCACCACGGAATGACGTACCCTGTGAGAGAAGGTGCTTTAGGGCTGTCCGGTCCAAGCAGAGTGAGAGCACCGATTCAACCGGGTGGGAGGACAGTTTGCTCGGGTACTCGCTCCTGGGAACGTCAGCGGCGGCGGCTTGGGTAGTTTTCTTCTACATCGCTCGCATCGAAGTCGTGGTACGTCTTCGACGGGGTTCTTCCTCGGCCGCCCCGGGTGGCTTCAGGGACCGCGCGCGAGACGCGACGGACAAAAACCGCAGGCACGAAGCGATGCACCGGTCTGGTTGAGTTTGGTGTACGTCACCACACGCTTGTGTCGGCGCTCTAATGCCTCACGGTCCGCATGCCCGTACAGCATCGAGTACGCATTATCGTCAGCTCTTTCGGTTGAAGCATAATGACGCCGAAGTCGTAGCCCTGACGTCATGATTCCAACTCTGTCGACACGATCGAAGACGACCCGCCCATACCTCCAGACGAGGAGAAGATCAGGGTGTCAACGGTGCGTCGCGAGAAAGGCTCGCGCTTGCGTAAATGCCATGGGAGCGGCAATCAATCAACCAAGTAAGCACCGTATCGAAAACGCGCCAAGCCGCTCATCGAGTCGACAGCGCGCCGGTGCTCTTTGAGGAGACGAGACTCAAAGTCAAAGACGTCGCCCTCAGACCATCTCCGATGCGACGCCAGGAGATGTGCCAAGGATGTGAAAATTCCGCGAAGGATTGACCACATCATGTGCGCCCACACATACTAACTTTTGCTACCGACATTTGCGCATACGCCAAGGCCAGAAATTCGAATGACAGAATTCATGGCCTTGGCTAAATTAGGGAGTCCGCCGTCCCGTCTTAGTTAGTTAGTTGTCGTTGATGGGCTAGGAACGCCTGCTCGACATCGATGCGTCGCACTATAGTGAGGCCTTCGCGATTGAGCAAAAATGTCGTCCCGGTATCTTCATTCTGTAATTGATGTTCTACCTGTCTTACGATAGCGAGGACTATAGGCTGATCCCGCGAGGTAGTGTCAATGACTTCATATTCTTTGCGCGCTGGTCGCGCCGAACGCTCCGCCTGGTCCACCTCCGAGGCGCCAGGTTTATCCATAATCAGCGTAGAACCGTTGTCTTTCAGTGCGGACACTTCGTGTAACGCGGGGCGCTTTTCGTCGCGTAGGTCGAGAATTGCCGCTCCTTTCCCATTCCGATAGCGTACCAGCGCGGTCTTGTCGCTCAGATAGTCGATAAAGTCGAATGGGCCGCTGGCGGCGAGCTGCTGTGTAGCTTTCAACTTGATCCGTGAAGGATCAGTCACATCGAAAATGAGCAATCGAGAACCATTTTGCTGTTCTTCGTAAAGATAGTAACCGCCGTCTCTATTGGGGTACAGGAAGAGGTCTTCTCCGGGTACTTGAGCAGCGTCAGGAAGATTCTGTGGGGACATGACAATCAGCTTTCCCGAGGCCGAACGAATCTGAGCATTGCTAGAGATTGAGAGGGCCATAGCAGTAAAAGCCGCAAGCAAAACATTGCGGACACGTTCCTTATTCATTTCTCTCCTTGACATTTGATCGGTTGTAAAATCTGGTGGTGAAAGTTTTCATTCGGTCACTGCATCGGACTGACACATTGCATAGTCTCAATTTTGTAACCCTGTGTTTTGATGCAAGAGAACGATTGCAAAAGATAACGGTTTTGAGACAGGGGACGGATTGTTCCTGACAAGTTGCTAAGGGGAGACGCTCGGAACTTGGACGAAACTGTGCTCGACCACTCTGAATAATCTGAATCGATCAGCTACGAGAATTTGGTTTCAACTGGCTAGTTCTGTACACGCGGCATAAGTACCAGCCTCAGCGAGTGCCCGGCTCGAAGTGTGCCATTGGAGAAGAGAAACACTAAACAAGGAGAGCAACTGGGACGATGCAAGCGATACCCGCTTGCGCGGGCGGTAAACCTGTTGCCGCAGATCGAGATATCGATCGCGAACGGAAGACGAGAGTTCTGGCGTGTAAGGAATTCGGTATCGTGGAGCAGACAAACCTCCGCTGGCGCAAGAAATACTGTGGGTTACAAGGCACCAGGCGGAGCTGCTTAGAGAGATAAAGCAAGAGGTCAAAGCTTAAGGGCCTAGTAGCGAACCCGAGTCTGGACAACCTGACGTTTAAGGAATCCGCACCGAGAGTGTATGGTTCGCCCCGTTCTTGCGAGCGCAGTTCTACTTCTGACACATAGTGGTCTGCGCAAATGTATACGGCCTCGCAAGTGGGCTGCTTTTGGCGACCACGCGATGATGAAATCCGCGCATGCCGTTTCCAATAACTTGTAGCGGTGTTGAGGAAGACTGATTTCCCGCTCGGACCAACCCATGCCGATCGACCATTGTGTCATCGGTTCTCTGCGCTGCAAACTTAGGAAGGGCCTTTGTCAGGCATCAGCCCAACGTCAATGCCGTACACCGTAGCATTCACAATGCGCTTCCTCATGGCGGTGTCCTTCCGCTGCTTGGTCATAGTGGGTTCCCCGTTGAAGTCCGAGCGAATCATCCCATCACATCTGAGCCCAGAACATTATATGGAACGCGACTGCGGGCCAACGATAACAATTGGTTGGAGACTATCTTGTGACTTGTCCTGCCAAGGCAAGACCAGGGGGCCTTGCAAGCTGGCCCGAGGTGTTAGCTTCTCCGTAATGAATGAATTAATTGACAACACAAATAGCCTTCACACTTGCTCTGTTGATGAGGATGATCGAGTTCGTCTAGGCCGACGAGCTGGGTTTATAGAGTGCGCCCGCCGAGCCCTTTGTTCCCCTGGATTGAAAGCGTTCCTGGCTGCCGCACTCGGACTCGCCGTTTCGTGCCCTGCTCGCGGCGCAGAGCCGCCAGCGCCGTCGCACTGGACGATCATCCATGCGGGGATGTTGCTGTCGGACGCCCGGACTGATCCTCAGCCAAAGATGTCAATCCTGGTGAAGGACGACACGATTACGGCGATTCGCGACGGCTATGTCGGCGCGGAAGCGATCCCCGCTCCTAAGCCTGAGCACGTGAAGATGGTGGAGCTGCAGAATCAGTTTGTCATGGCCGGCATGGTCGATGCGCATACGCATATCGTTTTCCCCAACTTGGACGTTGCCATAGGCTTGTTTAACGTCGGCCTCATGCTTCGGGGCGGAGCCACCACGGTGCGCGATGCCGGAAGCTCACCGGAGGCGATCTTTCCGTTGCGCGATGCTATCGTGGAGGGGTCAATCCTCGGACCGCGTATTATGGCGTCGGGATCACCGCTCTCGATCACGGGGGGGCACGCGGATTTCCGCAATGGCAAGCTGCAAGACGAACTCTCACCACCTGCCTACTCGAGCGCGGTGTGCGACGGAGTGAACGAGTGCGAGAAGGCGACCCGCAAGCAGATCCAGTTCGGCGCCGATCAGATCAAGGTGATGGCGAGCGGCGGAGTCTCCGACGATTCCGATACTGGTCTGGGCCCAGCATTCTCTGAGGCGGAGCTGAAGGCAATTGTCGTTACGGCACACCGCATGCACAGGACCGTCATGGCGCATGCGCTCTCCGCAGAGTCGATCGAAGCCGCCGTCGACGCGGGGGTCGACTCCGTCGAGCACGGTGACTTCCTGAATGAAGAGGTCGCAAGATTAATGGCGCAGCACCATGTTTTCTTCGATCCGACGCTGTACTCTCTGGTGGCGCTCCAGAACGCGATCGATCATCCGACGCCTTCGATCCCGATGACGGAGAAGAACATTCGCAAGTTCCGGACGATGATGGCTACCGCTCCACGGATCGCTGAAAGAATGGCTCTGGCGAAACGCTTCGGGCTCACTATCCTCGCCGGATCGGACAACGGCGGTATCATCACGGACGAAGTCGTCGCGCTGGTCGAGCAGGGCCACTTGTCGCCACGGGAAGCGTTAGTCGCGTCTACGGTCAACGGAGCCGATGCGCTTCATCTGTCCGGTCAGATCGGAACGCTTGCTCCCGGCAAGTCGGCGGACGTTATCGCCTTCGACGGCAATCCGCTCACCAACATTGAAGACTGCCACAAGCTGCATTTTGTGATGGCCCGTGGACACGTCGCGGTCAGCCCGGACACCGGCGAAGGAGATCCGACACCAGCGTCCACTCTGCCGAAGTAACTTGAAATCCCAAACCTGTAGTTAAGAGTCCGTTGCAGACTATTTTGCGACCCGTCCTGCCAAGGCAAGAGCAGGGGGCCTTGCAAGCTGGCGCGAAGTGTTAGCTTCTCCGAATGAACGAATTACTTGACAACACAAATATCCTTCAAACTCGCTCTGTTGATGAGGATGATCGAGTTCGTCTAGGCCGACGAGCTTGGTTCATAGAGTGCACCCGCCGAGCCCTTTGTTCCCTTGGATTGAAAGCGTTCCTGGCTGCCGCACTCGGACTCTCCGTTTCGTGCCCTGCTCGCGGCGCAGAGCCGCCAGCGCCGTCGCACTGGACGATCATTCATGCGGGGATGTTGCTGTCGGACGCCCGGACCGATCCTCAGCCAAAGATGTCAATCCTGGTGAAGGACGACACGATTACGGCGATTCGCGACGGCTATGTCGGCGCGGAAGCGATCCCCGCCCCGAAGCCCGAGTACGTGAAGATGGTGGAACTGCAGAATCAGTTTGTCATGGCCGGCATGGTCGATGCTCACACGCATATCGTCGATCCCAACCTCGATTTCGGAATGGGCCTGTATAACGTCGGCTTCATGGTGCGGGGCGGCGCCACCACGGTGCGTGACGCCGGGAGTGTGCCGGAGGGGATCTTTCCGCTACGCCAAGCCATCGCGGAGGGGTCGATCCTTGGGCCACGCATTCTGGCGTCTGGATCGCCGCTCACCATTACGGGAGGTCACGCGGATTTCCGCAATGGCAAGCTCCAAGCGGAATTATCGCCACCTCTCTACTCCCGCGCGGTATGCGACGGCGTAGATGAGTGCGAGAAGGCGACGCGTAAGCAGGTGCAGTTCGGCGCCGACCAGATCAAAGTGATGGCGAGCGGCGGAGTCTCCGACGATTCCGATACTGGATTAGGCCCGGCGTTTTCGGATGCGGAGCTGAGGGCGATCGTCGATTCGGCGCACCGCCTGCACAGGACCGTGATGGCGCACGCGCTCTCCGCGGAGTCGATCAAAGCCGCCGTTGACGCGGGAGTCGACTCCATCGAGCACGGCGACTTCCTGAATGAAGAGGTCGCAAAATCAATGGCGCAACACCATGTTTTCTTCGATCCGACGCTGTACGTTCTTGTGGCGATCCAGAACGTAATCGATCATCCGACCCCTTCGATCCCGATGACGGAGAAGAACATTCGCAAATTCCACGAGCTGATGAAGACTGCTCCACCGATCGCTGAAAGAATGGCTCTGGCGAAGCGCTTCGGGCTCACTATTCTCGCCGGATCGGACGACGGGGGCACGGTCACGGACGAGGTGGTCGCGCTAGTGGAGCAGGGCCACTTGTCTCCACGGGAAGCACTCGTCGCGTCTACGGTCAACGGAGCCGAGGCGGTTCATTTGTCTGATCAGATAGGAACGCTTGCTCCCGGCAAGTCGGCGGACGTTATCGCCTTTGACGGCAATCCGCTCACCAATATCGAGGACTGCCACAAGCTGCATTTTGTGATGGCTCGAGGACACGTCGCCGTCAACCCGGACACCGGCGAAGGAGACCCGACACCAGCTTCCACTATGCCGAAGTAACTTGAAATCAACTCGTCCTTGACGGGGGGTCGGCAGGGTCGATGGATGGTTTTGATCGAAACCGTGACCACAAAGCATACGGGAGATACGGAAACCCCTCACATTCGGGCGATAGAAGACCAGCTTCGCCCGTTGTGATCGGCTAATGCTCTTATGTAGGCAGTACCCGTAATCCTGGCACTGGCGGGCAGTGTCGGAGACCGCCGGGACTGTATTCAACGTAGTTTTTCTCGAGGTGTCACAGTGCACATTGGACTTATCGGCGGCATCGGCCCTGCGTCGACCGAATATTATTACCGGGCACTGACCAAGCGGCACGCCGCTGCAGGCCAGAGGCTATCGCTGACTATTGCGAACGCGCATGCGCCAGAACTGGTGGCCAATATGGAGGCGGCGAATGCGAGCGGCCAAGCTGAATGCTTCGCCGGCTATGTCAATCAGTTGCGAGCGGGCGGCTGTGAAGCCGTTGCATTGAGTTCTATGGGGGCTCATTTCTGCATCAAGGAATTAGAAGCCGTTTCTTCGCTCCCGGTCATCAGCGCAATCCCTTCGCTAGAATCGCACTTTCTTACCATGGGCGTAACCCGTGTCGGCGTGCTTGGGACAACATCCGTAATGCAGTCCAAGCTTTACGGGATAGGCTCTGTCGAGGTCATCGTGCCCCCAGCTGAAGAACTCGGGAAAGTCCACTCTAACTACATTGCCATGGCGTTGTCCGGTGCAGCGACTGACGATCAGCGCAGATTCTTTGCCTCTGCAGGGTTGAATCTCTACCGCGATCGCGGTGCGGAGGTCATAGTTCTTGGCGGGACTGATCTGTTCCTTGCGTTCAAAGGAAGGGAGGGTGACTATGGTTATCCTATTGTCGACAGCGCTCTGATTCACGCTGAAGCGATTGCGCGGGTCGCGATGGGCACGATATAGCAAGAGCCATGAACGCCAGTACACCCGCAACGGCGCGCCACGCCTCGCCCCGTCGTGGAAACAGTCGATCTAAGTGATTCTTATGGGTTATGGGAAACTGACGGCATCGCACTTTTCGTGTTTCTAGCAACTGTGCCCGAGTGTCACAGCCGGAGATGAGACTCCTCTAGGGGTCTCGCACGGATCCTCGTCCGCCTGCTAGTTTCTGCAGCCTCGGCGACATAGCTGGAGCCCTGACACTTCTGATAGGAAACCAACAGATCGTTCCCCCTTTGTCCAAGGGGCCCTTGCATTGTGGGCAAGTGCTCAGGGGGTTGGCTGACGGTCTTCGGAGTGGCGGACGTGGACCAGTCGCCACGTCCCAGATTCTCTGCGGTAGGCCTGCGTTTCGACGCCATGTGCGGTCACAGCCGATCCGTCTTTCCGCATTGTCGCGTAAAAAGTCCAGTGGAATTCAGACCAACCAGTATCACCGTTCACATAGATCGTCATGCCACGCGTCTGAAGATCGCGTTTCGAAAACATGCCACCCATTACGTTCTGAAAAACATGCTGCTCGATTGCATCGAAGCCGTGTTCTTCGCCCAGTGGATAGATGAACGAGACCTCGGGCGAGTGAGACCAGATTTCCGAGAGCAAGTTCAGATCAACGGTGTCCACGGCCTTAGTGTACTGCTCGATGAGGTGGTGGATTGCCAGAACGTCACCCCGGGGGCCGGGGCCGGTCTGGGCGGCGGCGTACGCCGGCATGAGGCAGAGCACAGCGGCTATTAGGATGCGGGTGCCCATAAACCCTCTAATCTGGTTCATCGTTTCAGAATGAGCCAATAGACGCCTCTTCGCTTCGGCAAAGGCCAATCCGCCTATCGATATCAGTCCCTTCGTTAGGAATGTCAGGTCCGGTCGTTGCCAATCCCAGCGCAAGCACAAGAAGGGCTATGCTCGTTTTGGGTATTGCGTCCTAGTGGTTCATCGGCCTTTTCGGCGAGTGTCTCAAGCACCCTAATGTCTACATCCGCGAGCTTCTTGATGTAAAGGCATCCCTTGCCGGTAGTGTGTCTGCCGAGTTTAGCGAGTAACGGCTCAGCACCATCAAAGCCGATCATGCCGTACAAAACATTTGCGGCCTTACGTGGCGATTATGTATGGTCCGCGGCGTGACTGCAAGGATTAGTTTGGTCGAGAGACAAGTCTGCGGCAATGTATTCGGCCTTTGGTGGAGCCGCGTGCTCCTGGCCAGGATGAGTTCCGCTGCGCATCTGTCCTAACAAGCCGATCGGTCGTTGAGGCCCTTATCGTCAACAGGTTTCAGATACGCCGTTGTGACTGTTCTTTCGTCCTTGCTGTTCCTATGCAGACCTTGGTGGGAAAGCCGTCGTCGTAGAGCGGGAAAGTGGGAGCGCTCAGCGCTTCCAAGCCGCAGGCGTCTTTTCCGCTCTATTTCATGCCGCTGCGAGACTCGCTACAGGCCTGTAGTCTTCTCCGCTGGAGAGCACGGCCCATGCGATGCGGGCAAGCTTGTTCGCCATGGCGACCACCAGTACGTTGCGTGGGGCTCTGGCTTCGAGTGCGTTCATCCATGCCCCGATCGAGTAGCGATCTCGCTTTAGTCGCATCGCGGCAGCGCGTGCTCCGTGAATCAGAATCTTGCGAAGGTAGGTGTTGCCCCGCTTGCTGATGCCCAACAACCTCGCCTTGCGGCCAGTCGAGTATTGCCGCGGCACCAGGCCGAGCCATGCTGCGAAGTCTCGGCCCTTGCGAAACGCAGCGCCGTTGCCTATCGCGGCAACTATGGCCGTAGCAACAACGGGGCCGATGCCTGGGATCTTCCGTATGCGGCAGCACCCCGCATCGTTGGCAGCGATCTGTTCGAGGCTGTCGGTGAGCTCATCAATCTGCTCTTCAACGGCCTTCCACTCCTCATACAGGCGACCGATCAGGTTGCGCATCATCGGCGTCAGCGCGTTTTCCGCGTTCTCGAGAACGTCAGCCATCCCGGCCTTCAGCTTCGCAGGCTTCTGCGCAAACACCATGCCACGTTCCAGCAGGAAAGCTCGGATCTGGTTAATGACGGCTGTGCGTCGCGACACCAGCCGATCACGAATCCGGTGCATCGCCTGCAGATCGAGCTGGTCGTCCGTCTTGATCGGCACGAAGCGCATGTTCTTGCGCTCGACGGCTTCAGCTATGGCTTCGGCGTCAACTAAGTCGTTCTTGTTGGACTTCACAAACGGCTTCACGAACTGCGCTGGAATCAATCGCACGTCGTGGCCTTGTTGCCTCAAAGCTCGTCCGAGGAAATGCGCTCCTGAGCAAGCTTCCAAACCGATCAACGAAGTCTGCATGTTCGCCGTGAACGCCAGAAGCTGCTTCTGTGAGAACTTCTTCTTCATCAGAACCTTGCTAGCCGCTCCCAGCGCCACAAGGTGAAACGTCGTCTTGCCCAGGTCGATGCCTACCGAATGTATCTGCATGTCGATGATCCTCCTCTGAAACCGCTGCTACCATCCTCCACCTTAGCGGAGGTTTACAGCGGTAGAGTCGAGATGTGGCGCGGTGGTTTAGGTGATCCCTATCTGTTTCCGGCTCTTTCGTCTGCCGGTGCCTCACTAGGTTCACCTTGCTCCGTTTCCACATCCCGCTCATCGAACCGGACAGGCGGATCTCCCGCATCCGGCTCTCGGAGAAGACTCACGCTTTCGCCCACGGAAAGTTGCGTGTCCGTTTGTCCAGACGAACGAGACCCAAGGCTCCATGAAGATGTGTATCCGGAAACATCCCGTTTGCACGTCCAGAGAGCTTATGTTTCGTTCGCAACCACAGACGCAGCCTCATCGTCGCGTAACCATCTACAGCACGATAGGCTGAACTGACCGGCCCAAGACAAAAGTAGTTCGCCCATCCGCACATTGTGCGATTGAGCTTCGTCACTATTGTCGCTGGATCCAACGAGGTTGTACCCCGTCCGGTCATTTCGCGTATCTCCCCCGCAGATGCGTTGCACCCGCTTTCGCGCTGGAACGGTGCCAAGATAGGCCCGTCCAGTTTTGGGGCTGTAGCATTGACCAAACGTGTATCCAAGAAAATCAAACTTCTCTTCCGGCACAGAGCAGACCCGCGTCTTCGAGTCGTTCACCGTCAACTTCAGCTTCGACATCATCTTCCGCATTGTGGCTAGAGCTTGTTCCGCCCCCATCCGACAGCAGATGACAAGATCATCGGCGTAGTTCACGATGTACGCTTCCCAACGCGCCTCGTACCCGAGCTCCTTCCACCCGAGCACAAACCGGCGCATATACAGATTGCTGAGCAACGGGCTGATCGGAGCTCCTTGCGGAGTACCCCGACCTTCGTCTCGATTGCGCAGGCTCCGAAGTTTATTCCCACGCTCATCGGTTTCCTCAACCGGAGCTTCCAGCCACATCCTGATCAGATGCAACATCGCTCCGTCGACGACCCTTCGAGCTACCGACCTCATAAGATCGACATGTGGAATGCTGTCGAAGTAGCTGCTGAGATCCGCATCTACAATCTTCCTATGGCCAGTGTTGATCAGCTTGTGGACATGACGCACTGCGTCCAACGCGCTGCGGTCTGCCCGATAGGCATACTGCTCAGGCTGTAGGTCGGCCTCGAAAATCGGATCGAGCACCGACATTGCCGCCGTCTGCACAACCCGATCCCGGACTGTTGGTATCCCTAACGGCCTCTGCTTCCCATCCGGCTTGGGTAGGTATACCCGCCGCACAGGCTGCGGTTGATAGGTTCGACTTTTCAGTTCATGCGCCAGCTCGTCTAACCATCGCTCCACACCGTACTGCTCGATATCCTCGAATGTCTGATTGTCCGCTCCCGCTGCTCCACCATTGGCTTTGCAGCGTTTGTAGGCATACACCAGAACATCCGCGCGGTACACCTTGTCGTACAACGCGTGGAAACGAAAGTCGGGCGATTCCTTCGCTTTTGCGTGTAACGCCATCTGCAACTTCTGAACGCTTGTCAGGGTTGTTAGGTTCATCACCAATCCCGTTGTCCCTCGTCGCTTATTACGTTCGCCTTCAACTGAGGCCTCTTCCCTCCACCGGCATTACCCGGCTTCATCGGTACTACAAGCCTCTCCGCCACCCCAAACGGCCCGGCCTGTCTCTCGCGAGCTGCCAGTTGATCCAACCACAATCACCGCTGGGGCTTCCCGTGTTGCCTTCAGTCCCCTTTGCTTACATGCCGTCGCCACTACCCCGGCAGGTTGAAGGAAGCTGTTCGCTCATACTCTTCCCCCTCATCGGCCTTCCCCAAGTCCGCGGCGGGTCGGCTCCTGCATCATGGATTTCGAGGCTTGCTCAGCGTTCACTCACGTTACGGCCTGCACGCTTGCAGAGTCGCCTTTACGACCCTCTTCCACCGGAGGCTTCAGCAGCTTCGTTACCTCCACCGCTGCTCCGATTGCTACCGGGCGGAACGAACAGCTCCCGGGTGGGACTTGCACCCACTGTGGACTAAACGCCTTTCACGGCGCACGCGGACCATCTCATTAGCCGACTTCTCAGGACTTGATTTCCGATGGCTGAAACGATGTGCTGTCCAGATTCATAGCCGCAGGGCAGGTGCACCGGAACCTGCTTGAGAAAGATCGATCCCCTTGATCAGCAACCAGAGGCCGAGACCTACCTCGGCCAGAGCCATGGGCAACCATCCAAGCCGGAGATAGCTGGAGAGCCCTGGCCAGCAGAGGAAGGCAAAGCTGACTGCAACGAAGATTGGGCAAGCCCATAAGCTAAACAGGGAGAGTAGCTTTGGGATGTAAGTCGACCTGGAGAAAACGTAGAAGAAGAATGCAGATCCGATGCCGAGAAAGATCATGGAAACATTGAACTCGATTCCATTCGCTTGATTGAGGAGCGTCATGGCTGACGAGAGTTGTTTTGAGGTGAAGACGGTGTTGATGCTGCCGCTTGTGTAGGCTTTCGCGGCGACAAAACTCAAGACTGAGAAGGTGGCTGCAAGCACATTCTCGGCCAGCCGAAAAAGCAGTCCAAAGAGCGCCAGAGTACTGTCAATCGGCTTGAGAGTGACGTAGAGACTCATCGCGAGAAGGATGCACAGGACCGCATTGAGCAACAGGCAGCTCAGTCCCAGACGATAAGCCAGCTCGGAAGAGGCTACCCGCAGAGCTGTCTCGCTAAAACTGCCGGCGACAATATAGCGCCCGCAGATCGCCATGCCCGAGATGGGGACGACATAGGTGAAGAGGTAAAGAAAGCCGGCCAGACGCGCCCACCTTCGCTGCGTTATGACTTCGCTGCTCATCCTCGCCTCCTGTCACGCTTAAGAGGCATTACGGAGCATGGCCACTCGAAGTTCCCACGAGCGGAGGATGAGTACCGAGAAACGTTAGGACCCTATCAGGGCTGCCCCGTGCACGAAGCCGGGAGCTGCAACGCAGTCCGTCGGGGCAGTTTTGATAGGGCCGTTTGAAGGAAGGCGTTGGCGCGGCGGATGCGGTGAGGGCCTATGGGATTTGAATGGGCGATTGCGGCTCGGAGGTCATTTCTTCCAGGGCTCGGCGAGGTGTAGGGCACCCGAAGCGGTGGGGCGTGAGCGCAGCAAGGGCCTGTTCGGAGGTGAACGCAGAGTAGCTCTTGAGCTGTTTCGACACGAGGATGCGCGACGGTGCGTTGCGTACGAGAGCACCGCTTGGGGCGACCGGGTTGATGGCGTTATCGTTCATGTCTGGTCAGGAGCTATCGAAACGACGCGTGGGCGGCGAAGTGGTGGACGGCACAGATAGAAGCTGACGAATGGTGATCCGTTCGATGACGAGCATGGGCTCGGCGCAGAGCGGGCACTTGATATGAGCTGTTGGAGCAGGCTGTGGTGGCGGCGCAGCGACCTTCAGTAGGAAGCGGCAACGCAGCAGCGATGCGGACCGTTTACGGTTGGCGAAGAGTCCGAAGTGGCGGATGCGAACCAAGCCCTTAGGCAGGACGTGGATGAGGAAGCGTCGCAGGAACTCGTCAACTGAAACGGTCATGATCTTCTGCTTGCTCCCAGCTGCGTAATCCTTCCATCGGAAGGTGACGCAGTCATCCTTGAAGCTGACCAGGCGATGGTTGGAGATGGCGACGCGGTGCGTGTAGCGGGCCAGGTACTGGAGAACGTGTTCGGCTCCGCCGAACGGCGGCTTGGTGTAGACGACCCAGTCCTTGGAGAAGAGCTGCCTGAGGAAACGATGGAATCGTTCCGGCGATGCGAGGTCCTTGAGCGAGCCGTGGAACTCGAGCTTGCCCTGGGAGCAGAAGCTGCTTGAGTTCGGCCGTGAACTTGCCACGGAAGACGCGGCTGAGGACTCGTACGGGCAGGAAGAAGCGAGATGAGGTGGCAACCCATCTGGAGCCGTCGAGGGCGAGACCACCGCCCGGCACCACGCAGTGAACATGGGGATGATGTTGGAGGTTCTGACCCTCCGCATCTTTACGGCGGAAGCGCGTCACTGATCCAGCTTGGTCTTTGCCGTACTTCCACGATTGTTGGCGTTGCACCCAAGTGAACGCTGAGCGGACGGCTCAGCCGCTCGGGCGCTCCTTCCAGGATCCATCAGGAGGATGTCTTGGAGCGCTGTGCCAAAGCTGAGTACATCGTGCCGCCGAACAAGGAAGGCCGAGTCGCCAGCCTTTCGACGCGGTCCATTCCGACCTCGCTGAAGAGTTGAGTTAGCTTCTCGAAACGAACTGGATACGGACCCCATCGACTCGATTTGGACCGCTCGTACTCGACAACCAAGAAAAGATCAGTCACAGTCAGAAGTCTTCTCAGTAGCGACTGTTGCTCGCGGATGAAGTGCAGCGTGTTGGCCATGAGCACTCCTTCCACGATAGGTAACCTAATGGTTTGGCTCTCGAGATCTCCAACGATCTTGCGAATCTCCACTTCGTTGTGCCGGTCGGGGATCTCCTCGAGGATGCTTCCGTCGAAATCGACCGCGTAGATCGTGCTACCGGGTGCAAGCAACCGAGCCAAAGCTCGCGTGAAGGTCCCGTTTCCCGAGCCAAGATCGCACCAGGATTGACGACGGTCCCACTCAATGAGGGATGTTCGAATGAGGGCCGAAGCCTCGTCGATGTTCATCTCTTCAATCTACGTTACTGGGTAGACGAAGCCACCGATCGAACTCTGTCCAGCGATTCTAACTTTTTACACCTTACTAGTAAGATCTGTAGTCAGCACCCGCCAAGATCGCTCTTCGATACGATAGGCATCAAATTCAACGGACGAGTCTTGGAGTTCCTCTTCGCAAATGCCGTCATGGCATCACGATTTAGCCGTGGCTCCTCCGTTACCATGCAGTGTTTGGCGACATTCTCATCAGCGCAGGTCAGCCTCAGTTCAGGATTGGATTTACTCGACCTAACCCTTGGTATCCATCGATCTCCCTTATGAAACGACACGAAGTGCTCCAGAAACTCCGTCACATCGGAATGCGCGGAACCGATCTGCTCCATCGGATTGAAAGCAATCCACGAACAGATGAAGCTGAGGCCGAGCTTCGCGAACTTGCACAAGCCATCCAAGGGGAACTTCGCGACGAATACGAGCGAATGCGTCCAGAACAATGGACGAACAGCCTTACCGTGTTCGAGATCAGCGTCTACTCCCCGACGATCTGCAGAATGTGGAAAGACACGGGCATAAACGGATTGGACGTCCATGCAGAGATCGGTGCCAAATGGCGCGAAGTATTTGCAGCCATTATTCATCTCTCGAGATAACTGTGGCTGTGTCACACCCGGTTGTCTCCATCCGAAGCTATCTCAACCGCCAAGCGAACATAATAGGCTGCCATTTCGCCATAATGGTATACCCTTGGGGGCCCTGGGCTGGGCGTTAGCTGTTGTTATAGCGATAACGTCTCACTGGCTGGCGAACAACTCGGATGGAAGTTTCGATTGCCTTCCAGTACGCTTCAGACACGAATGAGACGGCTACTTCAGGCGCAAGACGATCGGAGTATGGTCTGATGGTTTCTCGAGCGCCCGAGGTCCCTTATCGATCTCACAGCATTCAAGCCTCTTAACAGGACTTGGAGTGAGCAGGAAGTGATCGATACGGATGCCGCGGTTTTGTTCGAAGGCTTGTCGGAAGTAATCCCAGAACGTGAACTGGCCGCCCATTCCCGGATGCAATGACCGGAACGCATCAACATAGCCAAGTTCGAGCATCTCTCGATAGCGGGCACGCGGTTCCGGTTGAAAGAGTGCATCGTGAATCCACGATGCGGGTTTGTGGCAGTCGATGTCCTCCGGAATGACATTGAAGTCGCCGCCAATCACGGTCGGCACATCGCTCTTCAACCAAAGTTTCATCTGTTGCCTAAGACGATCCATCCAGGACAGCTTGTAATCGAACTTTGCCGTACCCACTGGATTTCCGTTCGGCAGGTAGATGTTGACGACGCGAATGTTCGCAATCACTACTTCGAGAAAGCGGGCGTGACCGTCTGCTTCGTCACCGAGCAGCGTTGTGCTGGCGACCTCGATCGGGCTGCGAGACAGGATCGCGACGCCGTTGTAGCTCTTCTGTGTCACGGAGACCGAGTCGTATCCCTGCTCTTTGAACCAGGCGGAAGGAAACTCGGTTCCTTTCAGCTCCTGAAGAAGAAGAACGTCCGGCTTCTTTGCCTCCAACCACGTTTTGACATGTTCCGCACGCGCGCGAATCGAGTTGACATTCCAGCTTGCTATCTCGATGACGCCCTCCCGGACTTCTTTTTGGCAGGAGTGGGGCTCTTGCGAACCGGTGCAGACTTAGCAGGCTTTCTCGAGCCGACTCTTCTCGACTTATTCGGTTTGACGAAGGCGCCCTTCACGGCTTCGAGATCCAGCACATATTCATGGACCGGGATCTTTTCAAGTATGCCGCGAAGCTCTTCGCTTATCGCCGGAGACAGGTCACCTGCCCGCTTTGCTTCGTGGGAGAGTTCGCACAGGATGTCCTCATACTGCGAGATACACCGCATCGTGTGAAGCAAGGCGTCCAAATGGTGATAGGCGTTAGATAATTTAATTGAAGAAGCACGAAGCTGGCGGTGGGCGGAAGTAGTTTTCTTACGGTTCATATGATCTAGTCGTTGGATGCCAAAATGGCTTCAACCTCGGCGCTCGCATTGCTTTCAAAGAGCAGCGAAGTCGGTTCTGGGTCCTCTTGTAAATTGCTCAAGCCGACGCCAACCAGACGGAAAAGCTGTCCTGACCCGAGTTCTACTCGTTCTCGTAACGAGAGGGCGACCTCCGTGAACTCCGCAAGCGAAGTCGGCATGACGAGCGGGGTGAGACTCCGGGTCAGCGTGTTGAACTCCTTCGTCTTCAGCTTGAGGACTACCGTGCGCGCCATCCGGGCATTTTGGCGTGAAGCGGCCCAGACCTTTTCTGCAAGTTTGCGTACTAGCGGTTCAGTCTCCGCCAGCGGGATATCGATCTCGAACGTGTCCTCGGCCGAAATGGATTTGCTCGCCCGATTGGACACAACAGGATTGTGGTCGATCCCGCGGGAGAGTTCGTGTAGGCGACGGCCGTACCGGCCGAAGTGGTGTTTGAGTGCGGAGATATCCATCGCGCCGATATCGCCAACCGTCGCAATCCCGATTGTTTTCATGCGTGTTTCGGTCACCTGTCCAACGCCGGGGATGCGACCTACTGGTAGCGACAGCAAGAAGCCTTGTGCCTCGTGAGGTTGAATGACGAAGAGCCCATTCGGCTTTTTCCAATCCGATGCGATTTTTGCCAGAAACTTGTTTGGCGCCACCCCCGCGGACGCCGTGAGATTCAGTTCCTCACGGATCTGTTCGCGAATCATCTTCGCGACACGCGTCGCGCTTGGCAACCCCAGCTTGTTCTCCGTGACGTCGAGATAGGCTTCGTCGAGCGATAACGGTTCGATCAGGTCAGTGTGCCGTTGAAAGATTTCGCGAGCGCCCTGTGAAGCGGCTTTATATCGGGTGAAGTCTGGCGGTACGAAGATGGCGTGTGGACACATCCGCTCCGCAGTCACTGCCGGCATCGCAGAACGTAACCCGAATTTCCTGGCTTCATAGGACGCTGCGCAAACGACGGATCGCTTGCCCTTCCATGCAACCGCGACGGGCTTCCCACGAAGCTCCGGATTATCCCGCTGTTCCACGGAGGCGTAAAAGGCGTCCATGTCAACATGAATGATTTTGCGGACCGTGGGCTGATTCGATTGATGTCGTTCGGCTGAGATCTCTTCCGCTGCCATAGCCTGGAAACCTTTCAGGTCAAATCGAGGTCGGAACAAACATCTGCCACAAGTTGATTGTAAGCGAATAAAGGGCGAATATGGAGATGAGGTGATCAGAATCAATGAAACGCTCCGGCACAGCCGATCTCCCACTCCACGGCGGGCGGGTCCCTTCATGGCTGGCCAATCGGATGACAGAACTGGGTACTGCCATTGCCGAGCAGGTGATCCTGAACTACGGACACTCTGTGTTCCTCACGCGATTGAGTGATCCCTTTTGGTTTCAGGCATATGGGGCGGTAATGGGGATGGACTGGCACTCCTCCGGCATCACGACGTCGGTTCTGGGAGCCTTGAAGCGTGGGTTGAACCCGCGTTTCTCGGATCTTGGCTTGATGTTCTGCGGTGGCCGCGGACGGCATTCGGTTCGTACACCGGACGAGCTGCGTGCGTTCTCGCTGAGGAATGGGCTGGACGGAGATGCGCTGGCCCGCACCAGCCGGCTTACCGCGCGCGTTGACAACAACGCCGTAGCCGATGGCTTTCAGCTGTACCTCCACTCCTTCGCGATTACAAAATCGGGCGAATGGGCGGTCGTACAGCAAGGAATGAATCCCGAGAACCATCTGGCGCGGCGCTATCACTGGCACTCGGCCACGGTGCGCGACTTTGTCTCTGAGCCCCATACAGCCATCGTGGGCGAGCCTAAGGGTGAGATTCTTAATTTAGTCGATGCCCGCGCGGGCAAAGCACAAGATGCGTTGCTCACCATTGCAAGAGGTCCCATCACGACCGCAATAAACGATGCTCGCAAGCTGGTCATGCCCGCGCATCATGACGTTAGAGCGGAAGACCTCGATTTGAAACGCCTGGGAGCAGTTCTGGCCGTTGCACATGAACAGGAACTACGCGACTTCGCCTCTGTACTCTTAGTGGAAGGACTCGGACCCCGAACGCTCCAGTCTCTAGCTCTGATCGCAGAAGTCGTTCACGGAGCGCCTAGTCGTTTCTCCGATCCGGCGCGCTTCTCCTTCGCTCACGGCGGCAAAGACGGGCACCCCTTTCCGGTGCCACTCAAGATTTACGACGAGTCGCTTACCGTGCTGCGGCGCTCACTCGATGCAGCTCGTCTCGGGCACACCGAAAAGCTGGAAGGCTTTCGGCGTTTGGATCGATTGACTCGTCACGTAGAAGCAGAGCGGGAACCCATTGCCGATTTCGGTGCGGCGATTGCGCACGAGCGCGCAATTTCGGCATCGATTGGAGGCAGAACGGTCTTCGATGACAAAGCACTGCGTAAGAGATCGGCGCAAACGCCGCAACTGAATCTCTTTTGAACGATTGTTTCCGTTCCGTCCCCAGGGGATCGGGTAAACAACGGCGGCACTGGGAGAAGCTCATGGCAACACAAACTGGATTATTCGCCGAATTGGCAGACACTGTCTGCCGTGCCTGAAGGGTTTCGCTATGACGAGGACATCGTTAGCGAAGCTGGAGACCGTTCTCGTGGCGGCATTGGCAAAGCTTGAACTTAAGCCTTTCGAGTTTCAAAGCACGTTGGGAATCCCGAGGACTGGCTACGGCGGAACGCAGATCAATTCCGCTATGCCGAAATGCAGTACCGAGGACAGGCGCACTTATTTGGCATTTTGGGGAGCCCTGGCATGGCGCATTTGTGATTACTATACGATACGTGTAGTATTGGGGCCATGAGTGCTTCTCCAAACGACGTGCCCTCATGCGTAAGAGCTTATGGTCGACCGCGCAGTTCCGCCTCCCAGGTGGCGATTATGAAGGCTACTCTCGATTTACTCGCTGAAAAAGGTTTGCGGAATTTGACGATCGAAGGAATTTCCGAACGAGCGGGGGTAGGGAAGGCCACTATTTACAAATGGTGGCCAAGCAAAGCCTTTGTCGCGCTGGACGCATTCCTCGACCGGATGCAGGATAGTATCCCGACCGATGATACGGGATCGGCGCAACATGATTTTCTGCATCAGCTGCGGGGGGCGATTGCCTTTTATGAAACGTCCCTGGGGCGCATCTTCCGTCATTTCATTGCCGAATGCCAGGACGACGAGGCATTCCTGAAGACCTATCAGGAGCGGTTCCTTGAACCGCGCCGCGCAGCCGTGCGCCTCATATGGAGTCGTGGAGTTGGCCGCGGTGAGATCGACCCACGGTTCGATTGCGAGTTGGTGATTGACATGATTTACGCGCCTCTGGTGTATCGCTTGTTGACTGGCCATCTCCCATTTACCAGTGAGAATGCCAGTCAAGTGACAGAAGCTATCTTCGGAGGCATTCGCCCCAGCGTAGGCGTAGCAGAAGGCATCCACTAACACAAACGACAGAGGAGAGTATCGTGGCACTTCGATATAACACGCTGGGCAATACGGGCCTTCTGGTCTCAAATCTTTGTCTTGGAACCATGACCTTTGGGGATGGAGAAGGGATTTACGGAACCATCGGCTCTGTTGATCAGACTGGCGCAGACGACCTGGTTATGGAGGCATTAAGAATCGGGTCAACTTCTTTGACACAGCAGATGTGTACTCATTTGGCCAGAGCGAAAGAGTGCTTGGACAGGCATTTAAGAACCTTGGGATCAGTCGGCAGGACGTCGTGATTGCCACGAAGGTGTTCATGCGGGTCGGCAAAGGTCCAAATGACGTAGGAGCGTCGCGGGGCCACATCATGGACGGGGTGGAAGCTAGTCTCCGGCGTCTCCAGACCGATCATATCGACCTCTATCAGATTCACGCGAGCGATGAGGTGACGCCGCTCGAAGAGACGCTCTCGGCGCTCGACGCGTTGGTGCAACAGGGAAAGGTTCGCTACATTGGATGTTCGAACTGGCCTGCCTGGAAAATAGGCCGTTCGCTCGGAGTTTCCGAGCGCAAGAACCTAGCGCGGTTTGATGCGGTGCAGGCCTATTACTCGCTAGCTGGACGGGACTTGGAGCGCGAGATCGTTCCTCTGTTGCAATCAGAAAGGTTGGGTCTGTTGGTGTGGAGTCCCCTTGCCGGCGGTTTGCTCTCGGGCAAGTACACACGTTCCCAGAAGAAGCCTGCCGAATCGCGGCGCTCCAGCTTCGACTTCCCGATCGTCCACAAGGAGCGAGCCTGGAACATCATTGATGTGCTCGGTCCCATTGCCGAAGCACATGGCTGCAGTTCGGCGCGAGTGGCTCTGGCATGGCTTCTTGCCAAACCAGCCGTGACCTCAGTGATTTTGGGTGCCAAACGGATCGAGCAACTACGCGATAATCTCGCGGCGGCCGATCTACTTCTTACCCCGCGCGAAACGGCCCTGCTAGATGAGGTAAGCGCCCTGCCGCCCGAGTACCCAGGTTGGATGATCGAGGTCCAAAATGCAAACCGTCTTGATAACAGCGAGCAAACCTGGAGCAAATTTCGGTAGTGTCCTAATTTGACTTCGTAATTGTCTTCCATATCCTCCGAATGGTCTGCGATGTCAAAACTCCCATGCTGAACCACAATGCCGCATCTGCCAGAGAATGTCTGCAAGGTTGCATGTATCAAGCCTCCATTGAGGCACTCAGCGTGCCTTGAATAAATTCGGTTACGGTCTGCTTCCGCGCCTTCACTGCGGCTGTCAGGTTTTTTAGGTCCTCATCCGTGAGACGAATACCGAACCCACGGCGTTTCGCCTCACCTTTCGGCAACTTTCGACTATACCAAAATCCAAACTAGGACACCCAAATTTACTGAGCCTTGACCTAAAGCAGAGCCGTTCTAATCAGGCAAGTCTGCACCTTGATCGACACATTTTTCGCGCCGTTTACAGCGACAGGTTCGCTCGGAGACTGGCCGACACAGCGTAGAAGGAGGAGCTTATGAGACACAAGACGATTCGAGTTGGTTTCTGTACGGATCTTACTGGGCCGTATCGTAACGTTGATGGCTTGGGGGGCGCTGAAGCGATCCGGATGGCCATTGCGGACGTGGAGGGAGAGGCTGCGGGAAGCCGTGTAGAGTTGCTGCTGGGCGATCACCACAATGACTCGGAACAAGCGAAGAAGATCGCTTTCGACTGGTACACCCAGAGCGGCGTCGATCTGATTATCAGCGGCGTGAATTCAGATACCAGTCTCGCGATGTCCTGTGTCGCGGCAGACTTGCACCGGCCGCTGATGGTCGTTGGGGCAGGCACCTCCGTTCAGACCAGAGAGCGCGCTTCTTCGTCCGTGATTCAGTACGCTTACAACACCGTCGCTCTCGCAACCGTCCCCGGTCTTGTCTTGACCTCAAAAGGCGATAGCCGTTGGTTTTACATCACCGCAGATTATCCTTTTGGACGGGAGCTTGAGGCTCACGGGCGCGTGGCGGTGTCGACAGCTGGTGGTACGGTAGTTGGGGCAGTGATCAACCCTCATGGAGAGGAAAACTTCGTTCCCTATATCGAAGCGGCGCTTGAAAGTGGTGCTCAAGTTCTCGGACTCGCCAATGGTCATGCTGCCCTCATCAAGGCCATGAAAGCGATGGAACTTCTAGGGGCCACCTCCAAATTGAAGGTGGTCGGTCTCCTGACGTTCATCGATGACATTTACGAGATGGGGCAAGAGCAGGCCAAGGGCTTATATCTCTGCGATAGCTGGTATTGGACGCGCGACGCCGAGTCGCGAGCCTGGGCTCATCGCTTTTTCTTGCGTCAGCAACGAATGCCGTCCTCGTTACAGGCGGCAGACTACTCAGCGGTGAAACAGTACCTCCAAACTGTGAAGGAAATTGGCAGCACAGACCCTGACGCGGTCACCGGCGCCCTACGTTCACGCGTTCTGGACGATATGTACGTCAAAAGCGGTCGCATACGAGAGGATGGAATGATGTTGCACGAGATGTATCTGCTGAAAATCAAAGAGGCAAGTCTTTCGAGTCATCCCTGGGATTGCTACGACTTGATAGCCACTGTGTCTGGAGATCAGGCTTTTCCCACCGTGTAAGTCCCATAGGAAGACCGGACCCTCCGCGCGGCTTTGAAAATTGGTTTACGAATGACCTACTTTTTGCGGACTGCGCGGAGCACCGGCTGAGAATACAGCGACAGGCTGCCAGGTTCGCATGGCCGCTTGAGCCAAGACCGATGCCTTCGTCTTGCCTCCAGACAGAAATGGATTCTGAGGTCCCAGGAAGTGAAGCCGCGATCAATTTACATCCTGGATAGAGCGGCTCGATTGAACTGGGAGCATAGCCTGCCTTCAGTCAGTTCCTTGCGATACTCCCCGACGTTCCGAACCCTCGAGACCGAACGAAGGCCTTCGATCGAAGCGGTCCGACGTTTGAGCGCTCCAAAAGCCGGCGAAGCGGGCCTGCCGATCTTCGGACGTCGTCCGTTCAGGATCTGAAGATCAAGACTCAGTGTTTTCGCCGTTGGAAGCTGTTCGCTGCTCACACCTGGAATACTTCGGGCATGTCGAGTTCAGCTCGATGACGTTCACACTGGTCCCGCGCCTTCTCTAAGTTCTTGTCCAGCAAGATGTACCGATGCAGGCCTAAGCAGCCCGCATCGGTACGACCTGTCCGAAAGAAGCACGGAGCGATCCCGTGGATGCCCAGATCACAGGGTAGTCAGGCTCTTCCTCAGGAAGAGTCCCATAGAGATCCGTCAAGAAGACCACCATTTGAGCAGGTACTTGATGTTCCTCTACCCAATGAAAACAGGGCCTGAAATCGGTCCCGCCGCCGCCCGCTGGAGTCAGGCAGATCGGCTCACCGTAGGAATAGACGTCGGTTTTGTGGACTTGGGTGTCGAAGTAAAGCACATGGACCCGCTCCGGTCTCTGGCCCTCGAGAATAGATCGAATCTCCGCTTCAAAAAGAGAGAGTTGTCTTGCATTCACCGAACCCGAGCAGTCTACAGCAACGACTATTTCCCCGACGCCATCCCGAGTGATCCCGGGAAGGTAGAGCCCACGCCAGAGATGGCGGCGGTTTGGCCTCATCCATGAGTAGTCGGCAGGGAGTGCCTCCGACCATGACCGGCGCAACAACTCACGCCAATCGATGTTCGCCTCCGCGGCGGCATCCAGACTCCGCTCGACTCCTGCCGGGACCTTGCCGGCGATCTTCGAAAGCGTCTGCGCCTGTTCGACTGCGATCTGCCAATCGCGTGCCTGTTCTGCTATGTCCTTGTCTTCTGCAAATTTCGGTTCCGGGGCATCCAGAACTTGGCCAATTCCGCCTACGGTAATTGGCGCCACGGGATCGTCGGAGCCTCTCGAACTCTGCTTGTCTCCAGCTTTGTCATTCTGCTCTGCGTCAAGCAAATTGTAGATCCTCTCAGCGCTCATACCGCGGAAGCGCTTGTCCACCAGGACGCCCTTGGGCAGGGACAGACCCGCATCCAAAACCAGTGGATTGATCGCGTAATCACACGCTTCGTTCCAGCGGTTCGGGCTTCGGTTTCCCCGGCGAGTATGGTGCTGGAGGGCGGGATGCAAGACCTCGTGCGCGAGAACGCCCACCAACTCGGATGCCGCCAGGGTGTCGACGAAGGCAGGGTTAAAGAAGAGAGAGACTCCGTCGGTGGCCATTGTTTCTACGGAAGAGGTCTCCTTGCCAGCAAGACGGAAGAGGAGCGTTCCAAAGAAAGGATGATCCAGGAGGAGTGTAGTGCGCGCCTTCCGGATCCGGCTCTCCACGGCAGTCAATTGCCTCATAGTGCCACCGACTCGCCCATATAGGCAGTCATATGGGCGAGGATGCCGGAGAGCTCCGGCATCTCGACAGGTACGGTAGAGTTCTGCGGGATCCGCGATTCGAGCACCTCATCCATTTCGGCGACGATTCCCGCAGCCTCTGCGACCGTGGCGCTCCGACGCGAATCATCCTTCCTCAGCTCTTGCGCCGTACAGTTGCAAAGCCGCTCTCGAATCTGGGTCGCGAAGCGGTCAAGGTCGGGATCCTGATTGACGTTCAGTTGCGGCAACAAAGAGACAAGATCGTGGATGTTTGTCACCAGCGTCGCATGGAACCGCGACTCGGGCTCGCTCAACCGATCCACCATGTGACCGACCACAGCCCTCAATCGCTTCCAAAGATCCTCGCTTCCCTTTGCAAGTCGCTGCCTCACGTTCGCATCGATTTCACGAGCAATGCGCGCCTGTTCTTCCGCCGACATCGTAACTCGGAAGTCGTCCCCAGTGGCGATGGGAAGAATCTCGACGTTGACGCTGAATTTCTCGCGCAACTTGTCCACCGAAGGATAATCCTCCTCGCGGAAGAGGCTCCCAAGTTCTGCCCTGGCCTCTCGAATGTAGCCCGGATAGACATCGAGGAACTCTTCCACCCCGTGAGAGAAGTTCGCTTTGAACTCACGCATCCGTTCGCTCAGTTCGAAGAGGAAGTGCGAGGGCAGAAGCCGAAGTCCCTCGTCCGACCAAGGAAGTGTGACCTTGTAGAAATACTGTCGAATCTGGCCGGCCAGTGTTCTCAGTTCTTCGAGCCGCGCCGCACCCATGAGGAGTTGCTTGTTGTAGCGGCCCGCGCGCTCCTGCGCGCCGTGCTGGCTGGCCACGTCACGGCTGACCTTACGGTCGTGTTTAGTCGCTGTCCAGATGCTGATATGAACAGCAGCCAGCATCGCCCTCTGAGTAATCATTGGATGACCTCCGCATGTTGAATGCCGAAGCGAATGAACTCCGGCGTGCTAGTGATCGCACGATCGCGTGCTGCGGCGTCGCGCATGGCGAGAACACGCATCTCTGCTGGCATGCGGTCCAGGTAGGCAAGTCCTTTCGCGACGGAATGATCGGATAAAGCTCGTCCCAGTGCTGTTGCAATCGCAATCTGCGCTGACGGCTCGCTGGGAAGCGGAGCTTTATCGGGGTTGAGCAGGATCTCGTCGATCGAAGGCAACTCTCGGAATAGCCGTAGGAACCCGACAAACTCCGCCGTTGCAGCAGGTCCGATGGTGCCCTCTAGCAGTTCCGCTTCGATTTCGACCGCGGCAGAGCCAACCTTGCCGGACATGCCCTTCAAAACATTCGAGGCCATCTGCCATGAGCGCGGCGTGGGCCAAGCATTCTGGTCGGAGGTAACGTCCCCATCGTGGAGTAATGCGGGCTTGAAGCGAAGGAACGCAATGATCTCGGAACGTACGCCCGCACGCACTGCCCAACGGCACCATTCCGGGAGATCGGCTTCCAGATGCAGATGGACGAAACGATTCCGGAGCGGTCGTGGCATGGAGAAGTGCACGCCTCTTTCAGAAGCAGGATTGCCAGCTGCAATGACCACCCAGCCGTCAGGCAGCACATACTCGCCAAGACGTCTGTCGAGCACTAGCTGATAGCAGGCCGCCTGGGTCATCTGTGGTGCCGAAGTCAGTTCATCCAGAAAGAGGATCCCTTCACCACTTATGGGAAGGAACTTAGGGGGCGCCCATTCTGTCTGCTGCGAGGCGATATGAGGCAGACCGCGCAGATCGACTGGGTCGAGCTGCCCTGCACGTATGTCCCGAAACTCGCGGTTGGTGTCATTCGCAACCTGGAAAACTATCTGTGATTTGCCGACGCCGCACGATCCCCAGAGGTGAAGGGGCACACGTTCGCCGATCAGCGCCTGAAGCGCTTCGTAGAGCATGGAGGGTTTCATTGGACTGTCCTTTGGAAGGTGAAATGGAACGCAGAGTCGGAAAGCGGCTATGCAGACCACGAAACGGCCCGAGTGCGGCGCAGATAGCTTGCCGTCCGTGAAGGCTTGATCCCCAGGAGACTCAAAGTAAAAATAGCTATAGCGTGAAGACTGTCCCTTTGCGTAAATGTAGGCAAATCGGCAGACCTCATCTCCTCGTGCTTTCAGGGTCTTGATGTAAGCTCAAATAACCGAACTTCTCATCTGACCCGGGCCACGTCGTTTCTAGCTTGGTTGCATCAGTGCTGTCTGCAGCGCATCTTCCGCAGTCCTGAGGAGCCGTCAATGCCGCCATCGCAACGCCCGTTCATGGGCGCTACACCGTATCAGGATGTTGCCGCTTCGGGAGTAACATTCAGGGTCTGGGCGCCTTTCGCCGCTGACGTCTTCGTAGCTGGAACGTTCAACAACTGGTCGTCTGACAACGATGCTCTCTTTTCGGAGGGCAACGATTATTGGTCAGTCGATATTCCGAATGCGCAGGTTGGCAACCAGTACCTGTTCTATCTGCAAAACCCTCAGGCTCCATCCGGCTGGCAGCCGTGGAGAATGGATCCCTACGCCCGCCAAATCATACGAAACGGCCAGGGAACCCTGAACGGCGTGATCGCCGCAAACAATGAGGCGCTCGCCGATGTTCCCGGCTACACAATGCCGAACTGGAACGAGATGGTGATCTATGAGATCAACGTTCGTACATTCGTCTCCGATTCCGGAGCAGCCTTTACGGACCCAAATGGCCTAAAGACAGGCTCTTTCGCATCCATTGCGGCGAAGCTCGACTACCTGCAAGGCCTCGGCGTTAATGCCATTGAGTTAATGCCGCTCTTCGAGTTCGATATCCCGCTCGACGCCGGTTACAACTACGCCTACATGTTCGCGATTGAGCATGAGTTTGGCGGCCCAGACGGCTTCCGCGAACTTGTCCATCAAGCGCATCAGCGCGGTATCGCCGTAATCGTCGACGTTGTCTACAACCATCTCGGCGCGGACGCGGACACGATGTGGAAGTTCGACGGATGGTCAGCCTCGCCAGAGTTTGGCGGGATTTACTTCTACAACGACTGGCGGCGCGAGACGAGTTGGGGCGACCGCTTCGACTACGGACGCGGCGAGGTCCGGCAGTACATTCGCGACAATGCCCTGCGCTGGCTGGAGCAGCGCTACGCAGACGGTTTGCGCTGGGATTCTGTAGGTTCAATTCGCAATGTCTACGACAACAACAATGATCCGGGCCATGATCTAAATGATGGCTGGTCGATTTGCCAATGGATAAATGATCTCATCGATCAGAGACAAGGCTGGAAGATCACCATCGCCGAAGATCTCAAGGATAACGAATGGATTACCAAATCCACAGGCGCCGGCGGAACTGGCTTCGGCGCACAATGGGGCATCAGCTTCTTCTGGGAGCTCCACGATGCGATGACAGCACAAGACGACAGTGCTCGCGACATGCAGGCTGTCGCTTTCGTGATCGGGCAAAGTTATAACCAGAATGCCTTCCAGCGAGTTATCTACACAGAGTCTCACGACGGCGTAGACGCAACCGCCAACCCGCCGATGGCGCGGGTGCCTGAAATGATCTGGCCCGGCAAGGCCGATAGCTGGTTTTCGAAGAAACGTTCGACACTTGGTGCAGTTGCTCTCTTCACCTCGCCCGGCATCCCGATGCTCTTCATGGGACAGGAATTTCTCGCATGGGGTGCGTGGAACGTGAACTACATGATGGACTGGGCGCACGCATGGCAGTTCACTGGAATCACCAACCTCTATCGTGACCTCATTCACCTTCGCCGCAATTGGTTCAACAACACGCGCGGACTCCGCGGACAAAACACGAACATTTTCAAAGTGGATAACACATCGAAGGTTCTCGCGTATCACCGCTGGGATCAAGGCGGTGCTGGAGATGATGTGGTCGTCATCTTGAACTTCGGCAACCAGGGATGCACAAACTACTTCTTGGGTCTTCCCCGACCGGGCCTCTGGAAGGTTCGCTTCAACAGCGACTGGAGCGGATACGACGCATACTTCGGCAACTGGTTCAGCTACGACACGACTGCTACCAGCGGTGGAACGGACAATCTCCCATATGTCGCCAACATCGGGATAGGACCATACTCCGCGATCATCCTGTCCCAGGACGCGTAATTGGCCCCTAACTTACCCCCAAAAGCGGTCCCATGAGCAGAACCACCGATAGACGCATCACCTGTACAGGAGAACAACGATGAGCATCTCCACTAGCCTGCAACGAATTGTCGTCGCTTCGATCTTTCTGGTCTCTATATCCACCCTTTCTGCGCAGACCATAGTGCCATGGCTGACTCACTCTATGGACAACGCCCGCAGCGGTTGGAATTCTCACGAAACGCAGCTGACACAGGCCTCCGTCGGCACGAAGGGCATTGTGCGAAGCACCATCATTGCCTTGGGGGGAAATGACGCCCGCGGCATGGAAGCACAGCCACTGATCCTTCCACAGGTCACCACTCCACTCGGCGTGCGCGATGTCCTTGTACTTCCGTCAATGGCTAACGTCGTTCGCGGCGTCGACGCCCATGATGGCTCCGGCATCTGGCAAACTGTCCTGGGAACACCAATTACCGGCACCAAGGCCATCGACATGTGGCAGATCAACCAGTTCTGGGGTTGTTTGTCCACCGGCGTCATCGACCCAGACCTCAAGCGCCTCTACCAGGTCTGCTGGATCGTGCCCAACGCACAGGGCACGCCGCTGCCTCCAGCGCCCGCATCGACTGAGGCCAAAGTTGCGCGCTATTTCATGTTCGTCTTGAATGTCGGCGACGGCACACTGGTCGCCGATCCTGTCATGATCCAGGGCACAAGCAACGGCGCAGACTTCAACGCATTTCCTCGCAAGCAGCGCTCGTCTCTCGTCGAGACTGATGTAAACGGCGTCAAAACGGTTTTCGGCTGCTCCGGGACCATCAATGAAACCGATCCCGGAGCCGCAGGCTACTGCTTCGCTTTCGACGTCGCCACCAATAATGAGACAGCGCTCTTTGCCACAACTTCCGGCGCAGGTGCCGGAATTTGGATGGCCGGCCAGGGTGCTGCGGCCGACCCTGACGGCAACCTGTACGTCATTACAGGCAATGGCGATTTCGATGGGTCCGCCCAGTGGGCCGAATCGTTCCTGAAGCTCCGCTACATTCCGCCCTCCGGTCAGAACCAAGGCGGCATTCGCGTTGTGGACCACTGGACACCTTGGACCGACCTAGCCCGTAGCAGCGGCCAACCAGTTCCTCAGGGAAAGCTGGCGGGCGTCAGCGCTCCTAGTGAGCCGATGATGGCCATGAATCGGCCTGTTGGGGCCTCCATGAACATGTCCTTCAAAGGCGCAGTCACCAAAAGCGCCGTCGATGCGAAGGGCAATCTGGTTGTCCGTGTGTATCCCAAGATTCCTACTGGAGATTGGTCTGACGAAGACTGGGGCTCGGCAGGCCCAGCGTGTATTTTTTCCCTCGGCATCTGTATAGCCAGCGGCAAGGACGGCATCGCCTACCCAATCAAAACAGCTTCCATGGGCGGCACCACTCTGAAAGACCTGAAGAATCCGCCAGCCAACTGCACGAAACTGGCCGGGCCGCCTGTATGGCTCACCGTAGATCCTGGACCCGTGGATCCATGCCCGAAAGATCCTAGGACGCTCAACTTCTTCCCTTGGGGTGTCACCGCGCACATGCATATGACGCCGGTACAGTTCTTTGACCCGCTTCTGCAGGCATGGACCATCTTCGCCTGGGGTGAGAACTATCAGCTTCACAAGTGGAAAGTATCACTGAACGGTCAGCTCACCTATCTAGCTCAAGGGAACCAAGTCGCCAGCATCGAGACCCCGCACACCGCTACCCACCATGGAGGTATGACCGGTGGCTTCTGCTCTGGCTCCAGCAATGGATCCGATGCCGATTCTGCCATTCTCGTCTGCACAATCCCCTATAACGACGCCAACCAGGATAAGACCAACGGGCGCCTCTTAATCTACGATCCGATCCACCTGGCCGCCGATGGCTCCTTGAAGCTACTCTGGGATTCGCAGGCGCAGGGCATTCCGTTTCTTTTCAATAAGTTCAACCCGCCCATCATTGACGGCGGACAGATTTACGTCCCGAATTACAGCGGGGGCGTCGATCTTTACCGCCTGACACCTTAGCGGAACGCTGTGTAAGTTTGGAGAAGCCGACTTTTTATGAGCCGGTCAATGGTGTCAAGGATTGTTCTTTGTTTTTCCTTCATAGGATTTTTGCTTTGGTTGTTGTTCTTGGTATCGTTGCTCTCCACCGCGTTTCTATCCGCACTTCGGATGAGCTGTCTTCATGCAAGCTCGGTGCCCGTTCGGGGGCGAGAGGAGAGTCGATGCTGCCATTTATCGGCAGCCTCGAAGGCCAAACCGGATCGCAGTCATCGGAACACGGTGTCGTCGCAACAGGTGAACATGTTGATCACTCAAGCAGCTAGTTCGTAGAACGGCATATACGTAGCTTGGGTCCTCCAGAGATGATGAGCATCACCGCAAGCTTGCGGGCAACGGCAACGACGGCCTTACTTCTGGCCTGCTTGTCACCTCGGGCGGCTAGGCGCAGGCTCCACTGTCGTAAGACCGAGTCTCGTCCGTGCGGTCGAAGAAAGCGATTGGAGCACTCGATCAGCAGACTTCGGAGATAGGCGTTACCGGCGTGGGTGATGCCGAAGTGCGGGTCATCATCTCCAGACTGACTTCAACGCGGTCGCAGGCCCAGATAGCACCCGACGTCGGCGACTTCGTCCGAACCTCTCTTTACTTCCGAGCGTCAAACGAAGGTTAGGGCGGTCTCTGGATACTCGGTTCGGCCGAGCTGTTGGATCTGCCGGGCGTACAGCTTGCTCTTTACTGTCATCTCCGCGATCTGCTGAAGCACCGGACCGAGCGCCTGTGCCAGTGCAGGCGGCATAACGGCCAGGCTACGCTGGGCCAAGCACGTTGTGGCGGAGGTAGGCGTACGGGAGCCGCACGACTTCGTCAGACCACGAACGGCATTCAACGAAGCGGTAGCAGTCGCACCAGCAGCGCTCGCGCACGGATCAGAGTTAGCGCCTGCTGTTGCTCTCGACGGTACGATGGGCGATCGGACCAAGGACGTTCGGATCAAGTCGGGCATATGCTGCCAGCTTCTCAGCATCGGCCTGATCGCTCTTCCGGTCACTGTGTGAGATCGCCCGCAACTCGCGGACGTTTGCCACGATGACTTCGTGACCTAGTTCCTGCAACTATGCGCTGATCCAGATCGAGTGTGTTCCAGCCTCCATCGCAACCCGCGATGGAACCACGTCGGTGAACCACTTTTCGATGGCGTGGGGATAGTTCTTAAGCGGCCACGGTCGACCACTTCTCCGTCCTGGTTGAGGGTGCAGTAATGACTCCAGACGTCGCTAAGGTCGATGCCGATCGTGATCTCAACCTTGGCCTGTCTGCGTGGGACTTCAGCGAAGAGGTGCTGCGCTGGCTTATTCATGGGAACAGTCTGCTCCTCCTTTGGAGGACCTGCTCATCGAATTTATCGGTAAGAATCTGGATGCTACTGCGCAGTGCTTGCCACGCTACACAGAAGCATCCACATGTGGAAGCAGCGATCTGCTCCTAGCGTTCTTGTGCGGCCATCCATCCATCGTTGTACTTGCGAAAGAACGTATCGTAATCGCCTCGCTCTGCAAAACGCATCGGCTTCGATCGTTCTGAAACGATTTCCGCTGCTGCCGGTTGGTCGCGCAGCAACTGGATCGTCTCGGCGATGTAGTCCTTCAGCGGCATCGCTTTGGGGTTCATCCCACGATCCCCCTGCAAATCCGTTTGCACCCACGGAGGAATGATCTCAACGACCTCAATGGAAGAATCTTTGAGCTGATAACGAAGCGACTGCGTATAAGAATGCATCGCCGCTTTGCTTGCGCAATACGACGGCATCCTGGCCGCAGGCAGCATCGCCAGAGCCGACGATACATTCAGAATGGCGCTGTACGGCTGAGCGAGCAATTGCTGCATCAGTGCTGCCGTCAGCCGCATAGGCCCAAGCAGGTTTGTATTGATCATCGCTTCAGCATCAGCCACGTCACCAGAGGTGAGGTCTTCGACCTTCTGGATTCCCGCGTTGTTGACCAGCACATTTAGGTTGGGAAAACGCGTACGGACCTTAGTTGCGAGTTCTTCGGTGCTGGCCGGAGCATCTTGATCAAACAGCAGGTACTCCATGCCGGCATTTGCCGATGCGACTGCCTGCAAGACGCCCTCGCGCCGCCCGGCGATGATCACACGATTGTCAAGACGGTGAAATGCCTCGGCAAGGCCCCGCCCGATGCCGGAGCCTCCGCCGGTGATGAGTACGGTGTTCCCTGAAATCTTCATGATGTTCCTTTCTGTATAACTCTCAGGCTGAGACAGCGTCCCGGTCATAGTTGCGTGCGTAGGCATTCTCCACACCTGCGAGGATCTCGACGATCGAGAAGAAGCGGTCCCATAGCGGCGTCTCCCGCAACTCTTCGACGACCATCTCGTAGGCATGCCGCGATTTCGCTTCCCACATCCAAACGTCGGTGACGCGTGTGGAGAAAAACTCTGTATCGAAGATGCGGCAACGAACTTCGCCTTCGTATTTCTTGAGGATTGGTTTCATTCGTCCGTTGAAGTGATTGAAGCGTTCCGCGACCGGCATCCCGAGCCACTCCGGCATGGTCTTGACCAGCATGAAGACCGTAAGATCGTCGTGTGTCTGGTGCTGTGTGTTTTCATTGGAAGTCATTCTGTGTTCTCCTTGAAATGAGGATATGAGCATTTGCTCACAAAGGGTACTCGCGTTCTTATGACCAAAAAGCAAGCCGCTGCCGAAGCTCTAAAGCCAAGAAAGACGCCGCTGCAACAGCGTTCTGCGGAGACCGTCACTGTCCTCTTGGAAGCCGCTGCTCGCATTCTGGAGCAGCGTGGATTCGAGGGTTTCAACACAAATGCCATCGCCGAGCGTGCTGGCGTGAGCATCGGCTCGCTATATCAATATTTCCGCAGCAAGGATGCACTGCTAAGTGGGCTCATTGAGCGCGAAGTCGCTCCGCTACTTGCGGTCAGCGAAAACCTCGAACAACACTCCACCTTCCGTGCGGCGCTCAAGTCGTATATCGGCGCCTCGATCCGCCATCAGATGAAACGGCCAAAGCTGGCGCGGCTTATTGATGTCGCGGAGAAGCGCGAGGCCTTCAAGAGCCAGGTTTCCGGGACGACCTCGCGTCTGGAGGTCATGATGAAGAAAATGCTCTCACTACCCGACGCTCCGAAGGTGCCGAACCATGACGTCGCTGCGGCAGATCTGCTCGCACTGATGCGCGGTCTCATCGACGCGGCAGGCGAACGGGGAGAAGGCGAATCCAACGAATTGCTACAGAGAACCGAAGGCGCTGTCTGGGGATATCTGCGCTCGTATGCGAAGAAACCTTGTAAGGCGCTCCGAACATGAGTCGAATGGATAACTACCGATAAACGCAGTTTTCGCCAGTTATGATCTTGATGATCACTAAGTGGCCGAAGCACGTGTCAGGCCCCGGGGACTGGACGAGTGACTCGACCTGATCTCGCCAACCGAGGCTAATTCACTGATTCAAGCCACATGCTTCGCCTTGATATGGTGGAAGCATGGACATCTGTCGGACCGCCAAAGTTGCCCTGCTCGCAATCACCATCACTCCCACGAGCGGGCACTCACAGACAACGACCGCGAAGCTAAATCAACTCGCTGATCGCTTTGTGGATCAGCAACTTCGATACGATCCGACTCTCACTTATACGAGCGGTCTGCCAACCCACGATCACAGCCGCTTTGCCGACCGAAGCCCCAAGGCGCTCTCAGTGCACGACCAGGAAGAGCGCGAGGATCTCAAAGCGCTTCTCACCTTGCCAATCGCTAGGTTGGCTCAACCAGACCGTGCGACCTATTCAAATCTGCGTGAGCGCCTGGAGTCCGACCTCCAGCTCCGAGTATGCCGGACCGAACTTTGGAATGTGAACCACTTTGACGGCTGGCAGTCCGAGTTTGCTGAGGTAGCCGAAAGGCAGCCAGCAGGCTCTGCCGAAGAGCGGAAGCAGGCCCTACAGCGTTGGGGCAGCATACCCCAATATTTAGATGTGGAGATTGCCAATTTAAGGCTTGGGCTTACGCAGGGCTACTCCGCGCCGCAGTCGGTCGTGCGCAGAGTGATACAGCAAATGGATGCTCTGGCGGTTGCGGACCCGGAGCAATCGGTCTTCTACTCGCCTGCGAAACGCAGTGGAGATGCTGCCTTTCAGAACGCATTCCACCAGCTCATTCTGAACCAGATCAATCCAGCTTTGAAGTCTTACCGCGACTTTTTGCAGACGGAATACCTGCCAAAGGCGAGGGCGGGCGTTGCAATCTCCGATCTGCCTAATGGGGCTGCCTGCTACCAAGCGTTTCTTCGCTCCAGTACCACCCTGGAGCGAACGCCGAAGGAGATCTTCGACCTCGGTCAGAAGACGGTGCGCGAAAACGTAGCGGAGATTGAGAAGATCGGAGAGGCGAAGTATCAAAGCACAGACCTGCCGACCATCGTGGCAAAGATCAAAAGCAGTTCCGTGGAACACTTCCAATCGAAAGACGACCTTCTTGGGTTTTCGCAGCAGTTTCTTCAACGGGCGAAGGATGTGACCGCTAGCCAACTCATCACCCGGATGCCACAACAGGATGTTGTCATTCGGCCGCTCTCGGCCTTTGAAGAAGATGCAGGTGTTGGGTCTCGTTTTCAAGGACAGCCCGATCCCAGACAAGCGGCCGTTTTTCTGATCAGACTAGGTGACTGGCATACCGAGACGCGGTCCGACGCTGAAATCAACACGGTACATGAAGCAGTGCCCGGACACTATCTACAAAAGGCCTTGGCACGTGAACTACAGCCACCTACGCGCTTGTCGAAGCTGATCGATAATGACGCGTACACGGAGGGTTGGGCACGATATGCGGAGGCTATGGGCGAAGAGGCCAAGATTTACGATACAGAGGATGCCGACGTGATGCGCAGGTTGTGGCCGGCACGCGGCATGGTTGTCGATCCCGGCCTCCACGCGTTCCACTGGACACGGCAGCAGGCAGTGGACTACATAGTGTCTTCAGGCCACTTTTCTGCAGACGCGGCCAATGATTATGTTGACCGCATGGCGGTAATGCCCGGCCAGCTTACCTCCTACGATTCCGGCGGACTGGAGATCAAGGCCCTTCGTGCCGAGTCGCAGGAAAGGCTAGGGGCTCTCTTTGATCTGCGTCATTTTAATCAGGCAGTGCTGGAAGAGGGAGTTGTTCCTCTTGGAGAATTGCGTGCCCACCTCAAGGCTTGGATGGCCGACGAGCTGCTTCACAAATGATTGTGACGGGATCAGACTTGGACCTACCGGGAGACGTGTTGTAACCCCACTGGCAGTCATAAATGCACTTCTCGTCACTGAGTCGCTTAACGTTTCAGTTGATGCCAAACGCCGTTCTCGGAGTGACCTCAATGAGCGATAAATCGCCGGAGTCACTTATCGAGAAGGGGGGCGGACCCTCAGGCGCTCATGCTCTTTGTGGCATGTTTTGGTGCATGTCGCGTGTCGCAAGGTTCACGGCCACAGCACAGCAGCGGGTAACGAGTCCGGATCGATTGGTGCGCGGCCACGACGGTATTTTTTTGCAGCGGCACCGATGAGGATGCTGCCGTCTTCACGCTCAGTGATGGCGCACGAGAGGCCCGTGACATCCACCACCGCCGATGGACGCTCGATGGTCTCGCGTACCTTCACGCGTACCGGAGCTCTGTTCCGTGGTGAAATCCCATGAACGCAGGCATCCACCCTGAAGACGGCGGGTTGCGAGCGAATTCGCCACGAAAAGGTTACTGGAACCGTCCGGAACTGCAACTCGTGCTCGATCAAATCCGTAAAGAAGAAGTGCTGGTCGTCTGGAAGCTGGACCGGCTTTCGCGATCCCCGCGAGATGTGCTGACGATATCGAGTGAATCAGGGAAGCGAAGGCAGGCTTCCGTAGCCTCAAAGAGGCGATTGACCCTACGACGCCGGCAGGCCGAATGATGATGCAGATGATTGGCTCGTTCGCAGAACCCGAGCGAGCCATGCTTCGAGAATGCCTCCGCCGCTTTTGAGCGGTCCTTCAGCAAATGCTCGAAATGCGATGTGCCGTTCTGCGTCTCTTCTTTCGGCATGATAGACGTCGGCCATCTAACGGCACCGGTTCCAGATCGTCTCCGGTCGGAAACTGGCGCCGATCTGGTGCCAGGTATCCCCGCCGACCAGATTGTCTAAGGGCGTAACCACCATACGGCTTCCATGGCATTCGAGGATTACCATCCCGTCCCTATAGAGACCATTGGGATCGCGTTAGTTTTGCTCAGGCGACCCGTAAATGGTATCCACGCTTGACCTCTGCTCCTGGAACCTCTTCGTTCCTCGAAACGGCCGCTTTGATTGCGGTGGTGTCGGGGACCTTTCCTTCGATCGCCCTCACGAACGCGAACGCCAATTCCTCTGGCAGGAATGAAAGAACCGTTTCCCACATCGTGCCGTCGACGTTGAGATGAATGCGCTGGCAGGCGAGAGGGACCAAGGACTCGTCGGTAATTCTTACAGAGTCCTGAGAGTTAGCCTGTATCCGGAATGTGTACTGATGCCCCTCCAGCCTGGGCAGGCCGCGTTTCATAAGCAGGTACATCACCATAGATTTGGTCCGTTTCACGCTGCCCTCGGCAGCGCGTGCACGGTCCAAAAGCCGGGCGGCTTCCTGTCGACAGCACCGCTCTCTGAACTCCATCATGCGAACGAAGTGGCCTATTTTGTCAGCCTTTTGTTCATAAGCGCTGCAGAACGACTCAAAGCGTTCCATCAGTTGTGCCGGAAGTTCCTCGTTGGCCACATTGAGCGCTTGAACTTCCTCAATAATTTCCTCGAGTTCAGTGTCGATCTCGAGAAGCGAAAGCTTGTCTGGTAAAGCTGTCATAAGTCTTCCTAGTCGCAGGATGGACATTGCAACAATGCGTTCTGTTAAGCGGCAGTTATGAGTTGTTGCAACACGGCTCTGGCTTCGGGTCTCGTTTCTCTGAGGCTAGTCTCTCTACATGTCGATCTGGGACTCTTCCATATCTATCCATTGTTCTTCCTATTCTCGGTAAACTCGGTGTCAGATGCGATTCCGGAACAGCCAGAAGAGCTCCATCGTGGTCCCCAGCTGACGTGTTGGCTAAAGAGCACGATGGAGCCCTTTACAGCGAAGTGCATCAAGCTGCCGCGTCAAGATTGTCGGTATGCTCTCTTTGCGAGTCGATCTCGCTGAGGATTTCGTCCTCGTCTTCCGCGCCAGCGGTATGGAGGGCCTTGCTTGTTTCGGCAGCGGGCCCTGGCATCAACGCAGGCGAGAGATCGAACAGGCTTGGGCTGCGCGAGGCCGCAAGCTTCGGAGTCGCGACGGGCTTCAACTCTTCGGCAGACGGCATTCCGCTAGTCGCGGGAGGATCCTTCTTGCCGGGATTGGCGTTGTTCTTCGATCTCGCGCGTGCCTCTTCCTGGGCAGTCTTTGCCGCCGCGTCCATCTGCGCTCTTGCGCTCGCGAGGGTATTGTTCAACTGCAGGTGTGCGGCCACATAATCGGTCAGCGTTTGGGGCAACTCGGTATCGAGTTCCTCGGCGGTCCCGGTCACGCTCAGAGGTGTTGTGAGCGCTTCATTCTCTCCGTCCTTCAGCTTCTTCGGGACTACGTTGACGCGTATCTGATCGTGTTCGAGATGGGTCACAGTGAGCAGTACAGCACGATGGCGCAGATAGGGAGCAAGTTCACGGAACATGGAATCCTCCATAAAACATCAGGTTTTCGGCACAGGATTGTCCCATGCGCAGGTGAATCGGTCTGCCAGGGCCGAGTCTCTCTCGTATGCCTCAGGATCGTTCTCTCTCATCCAGAGGTAACGGTAGACCTGGGTCATAGCGTTTTGCATGGGGACCTTCATCTCGGCGTCGTTGATGCGAGAGTATGCCGAGTTGTCTGCGCAATGAGTGCAAAGCTTTCCGGTATGAAGGTCTTCGAGGGGGCCGTTTCGAAATGCAAACAGGGCAATTGTTTCGGCATCTCGTGCGATACGGGGATCAGTTAATGTCATTGAGGCGATACTCCTATCGCCTCAACGATAACGCCGCGAGGTTCCGCAACGAGTGAATTAGGTAGGACGCGAGGTAGGTCTTCGTCTCCGCCCACGCTTCCACATGTCGGGATCGATCGGAAGTGAGCTCATCTGCCCGGTACGGGCGTTGAAGAATCCGCCGTGATACGTCAGCGAACCATATCGGAACAGTTGGGCGAGCATCGCGAGCGCACTCGAAGCGAGTGTTTGATTGATGAAGGGTTCTTGGCGATCGAGGGCTTCGACAGCGGAGCAACTGGGCAAGGGACTCTCACCGGCTTCAACGTCCACGATCTCGGGATAGAGCTCACTTACGGTGCGCAGTCGCTCTGCCTTTCTTCGATTGCGCTGATTGAGCGGCTGTCCCAACACATACTGTCCGCTCGCCGCATTGTTACCGAGATCGAGCCAATAGCAGCACCGGCTCAGACCTCGGTGAAATGCAGCATCGATTGCCCTCCTGCCGGCCCTGGAGTCAACGCAGCCGATTACCACATCGAACGGCCGATCGTGAACGCGATCCAGGGAACACTCATGGAAGTGGTTGGGGACAGCCGACCAGCGCGTTCCCCAAAAGAGATTGATTCGGTTGATCAATATGGTTGCTTTGTTTTGTCCGACGTCGGAGACCGAGAAGGGCTGCCTGACGCAGTTGGTAGGTGAAACTGTATCGGCGTCCATCAGGCTCACGTTCAAACCGAAGGAATGTCCCCAGGCACGCATTGCCTGATCAAGATAGGGCAGTCCCATGACGATGGAACTGCCAGTGCCCCCAGCGCCCACCACGAGAATCCGGATAGGACGCTTACCAAGCAGATCGGGCGGAATCTGGTGTGCAACACGCATGATCTCCTCACTTCTGCGCAAAGCGGCGCTGTTCGAGTGGGAACAGAAGAAGTCCTTACTTTTACGAGGCTGAAGGCGGACCTTTGAAGTTCACTCGGAGTCGCGAGGCTGTGCTCTCAACAGAGAGAACGCCCTCTTGCAGAAAGGGCAACACAAACTGGTCCATGGTGGCCTTGCCCGGCTGCAACAACTCTCTCGTGAGGGTTTCCAGAAATTCCGTCTTGTCCATCGCTTCCCACTGGATGTGAAAGCCCGCCCGCCGGGACAGCTCAGCAAAGATGGTGAGGATGGTTCTGCCATTGCCTTCAAGAAAAGGATGAGCATGGGCAAGATAGCCAAACACTTCCCCCGGATGGCCGCGCAGGTAGTTCCTATCTTGTCCCAGATGGAGAGCGTGTTCTGCGGCCCGCTGCACGTCGGCTGGATGAGCAAATAGTGTCTTGTACCCAGCCTTGACGATCGCGATTGTGGGCGCCGTGGTAGACCGATCCTGACCTGCCCAGGGATAGACCGATTGAAACAAATTTTGGTGTGCTGTTGTGACGTGTTCGTAAGTGATCGATGGAGCCTTGCGAAGAGATCGAACGACGTGCACGATCTCTTGTTCGAAAGCCGCCGTCTCAACATGGCCAATGAGATTGAGGTCCTTTTCCTGATAGTGGTTGCGTAGGTAACCCGCAGTGTCGTAGTCCCCAAACGGATCGAGGACGAGAAGTTCCATCTATCGGAGGTAATGGATCTGGAGGAGACCTCTTTGGAAAGAGGAGATGACACCGGCCCGGCCCAGCGCCACCAGCAACTCCTCGATTGGATCGAGATCCACCACGCCGTCAGAAAGGCGGGAGACTGCCTTGACGAACTTGTCGTTTGGAAGACGGCGGACCGAGACCCCGCGCTCACGTGCAGTCGATTGTGCCCATTCAGCGATGTCGCGCCGGCTGCGAGTTGCAACCTGGCGGATTTGCTGGTCCGAAAATTTTGGAGTCCTGCGTGAAGGCTTCGCGACCAGTACTCCGGTAGATGCGATCATCGGTTCTCTCCTCGTTACATTCTATCAATTCTGCCTCAGTTTCTCCTAGAAGAATTTCATTCCATCTGGAGAAAGTAGCCGACGTAAACTGAAGAAAACAGGCATCTTGTTCGGACTCTGCATCTCTCGCTCTTCGTAGAATCCGCACATTGCAGAGCAGGAGTTCCGATCACTTGCCGCGGACGAACTGCGCCAATGTCTCCGGCAACTCAATCAGGCACTTCGTTGGGAATGGTTTACGCTTTCCGGCAAGTTCGTTCCACATGGCCGCGAAGCCCCCGGCATGTTTCGTGAGCCGGGCTACGTTGCCATGGGTGAATGCGCTTTCGTAGAAGCCTTCCTCCCAATCGATAATGGCAGCCACAGAAGCAGACTCCGGACAACGCATTGATCCAAGACAAACCTGCCCGCTATGCGAAACGTTCCAGAAGGGAGCGAATGCAAGCTTGGTGATTGCGGCCGGCCGCCTGTTCTCCATGAGGGCGCGAACCGCCAGTGTTCCGCGTGATGCCCGCCAGACGAGAGGCGGCTGGGGAAATGTCTTCCCGTTCAACTCGGTGGCTTTGTCCTGCGTATTCCCATAGAACATCTGGCGCTCGCGCCGCGGAGTCCACCAGACGAGCGTCTGGTCTCCCGTTGCAAGGACATGTGCCGGCAGAACCTCTAAGTCGCAGTTCCGCCTGAGGGACCGGAGCAGCGAATCGACGAAGTTCATGGTGAGCGGTTGTGCAGGCCCTAGCGTAGGGGTTGCCCCATCATTTCGCAAAACGCCATGTTGGGTGACGAAGCTCTTCTGAACGCTCTTGTAGATCAGTAGTGCCTCATGCAGTTCGAACCGATGAGTCTGACCGATCGAGAGGTGTACTTCCATGATCTTTCTCCCACTGGGTGAGTTCTTCAGCGAGTTCAAACAACTCCTGATTGAAGAGAAGGAACCGCGTTACGGAACGAATCGCGTTACGGACTTCGGTCGGGTTCTTTGGATCGAAGAACACTAGCAATGCGGGCTCGGAGGAGCCCTCAAGCATCTGCTGTCCCTCTTCATCGAAGCATGCGGTGATTGCGTCTCGTTCCTCAAACGCCACCAGCAGCGATGGAAGCGGCGGTGAATCGTAATTGAAGGTGTCGAGGTACTCTCTCTGCGGTCCTACGTTCAGCCGTGCGAGCCTCTGCATGCGCCTCAGGTGCAACAACCAGCTCTTGTGTTTGCTCTTTTGCGCCTGATGCAGGCGGCATCGGGCGTTCTGTCTTCGCCCTCGATATTCCGCCTTCAGATCTCGGCGGATGCACTCCGGTAAAGCCTTCTCGACCTCGGGAAACTCATACTGCTGGTCGGCATCCTCCTCGCCTTCGGCCATCTCTCGCATTCCTTCCTCATACTGAAGGGCGTCTTCGTGGTCATAAATGCGCATCAGTCGGTAGCAGGAGTAGATGAACTCCCAGTAGAAGGCCGCGCCCAACCCTTCGGACTCTTTCTCGAGCGCCTCGATAGCCGGCCCGATCTTGAGGTAGCCGCATCCGCTGCACTCAATCGTTACCGCCAGACGTCCACCGGGGAGCGGTTGGGGATCGCCATAGGACTCAACGGAACCGCTGATCGCAAGATGAAACTCAACGTTCCTTTTGAATAGATTCCATCGCTCCTCGCCGATCCTTCGCATGATGGAGTTCTGTGCGAAGACAAGGCACTTCTTGCCGCACTCCTTCCAGCTCTCGACGGTCCCAAATCCCTCCCTCACCAGCCCCGCGCATAGCTCGTAGAGGAGCGTGGCTCCCTCTTCGTGGTTGTACTCGAGCGCGGCTCCGTCAAGGGTGGGAAGGGTGTGGAGACAGGGCGGTGCCAGCGTGGCTAGGCCAACGGCACCAGCAGCTCCGAGGGTGGCTGGAGCCTCTGGCCTCCGCGTTCGGCGTACTGAGGAATGGCGTCGACGAGGATCTTCGCTAGCTCGACTGACTCTTTGCATTTGAGGTGCCTCACCAGTAGCTCGGTGCCTTGCGTAGGTGGTGCCCAGATCATCTCAGCGAAGACCTTCAGAAGGTCTTCCGAGGTTCGGACAGGAGATGCCATGACTTAGCCTTTCTCGCCGATGGCTCGGACAAACTTGTAGCGCAGAGCGTTGCCAACATCCTCCGGCCCTTGAACCGAGGCAGTCGCTATCTCTGGAAACCGCGGCGTAAGCAGATCGCGCACCTGATCGACAGAAAGGTGGGGGCCAGGATCAGGAATACGGATACCGTTGTAGTAGAACTCGCGCAAGAGAACTTCGGTCTTAAGAGCAGGCATTACTTGAGCTCCTTGGATTGGATTGATTGGTTTGAGGTCCGGGACAGACGGATGTAGGCTCGTATCGGAGGATGTCACGATGAAAACGGAAAAGAAGACCGGGCTAAAAGGCAGCCTGATCGTAGCTGGTGTGTGCACGTTGATGCTCTGTGCCTGGAATAAGCAGTTCGGTCCAGTCGTCGGCTTGCTGTTTTATTCCTTTGTGCGTCACGGGGTCCAGGCCACGTTGCCGGACCACCGCTCGTTCGCACTGTTGGTGCTTTTCTTTGCGCTCTATGGCTGGAAGCAGATGATCCGCTCACTGCAGAAGGACGCCTGGCAGCGCTGCAAGGACCTTCTCAGCGATACCTTCGTCCCGCCCCTGGCGTAGTCCATTGCCAGAGTCAAGCTTGCGGCGTAGCTCTCAGCGAGAAAAACCCGGATAGATGAAGGCAGAACGGATCGCGTCTACGTCGCGCTGAGAAGCGCCGCTGGCGAGCACAGTGTCTTCCCAGGTCTTGGTGACCTGTACTTTCATGTCTGCGATGATCTTCTCCGCCTCCTCGCAATCGAGAAGAAAGCGTGCGTGCTGGGAGAGGATGTTGTTCGCATTTGCGAATCGCCCATCATCACCGCATTTCATCGCCAGATCTCGACGGTCCTGGCTGACCTGGGGTGCCGGGGTGAGATCGTAAGCCGGAGACAGCATCCAACTGCGCTTTGGAGCGATCAGCGCATGATTCCGTGGATGATCGTCGATGTTGGAGATGAGTGCATTGAAGACGATGCGGCGAAACAGCTCGCGCGCATCTCCCTTCGGGTCCGAGACGACCCGCCGCATCTCTTCGACCAGGAGAATGTAGGACCAGCGGTCGCGCGCCGTCACTGCATCGTCGGCGCGAAGGACGGTGAGGCTGCTGATCATCCGGCTGCGTGTATATGCGGTACCCGCGCGCGCGCGGTCAAACCGTTTCACGAGCAGAACATCTTTGCCGCCGACTCGCTCGATGCGACTTTCTGCGGCGCTGATGCCGCACTGCCGCGCCAGCCGCAGCATCGCATCTTCGACCCGTTCTGAATTCCAGCGGTCATCTGGCCGCGCAAACTTCGCGATCCACAGCAGGCCCTGGTCCTGGATGACAGCCTTGGGGCGCGCGCCACCCATCGAGGTGCCCAGCAGGAGAAGGTCTTGCACCTGCGGAGCGTTCGGATCATTGGGGATGTCGTCCCGCACTAGTGCCTCGGCGGTTTCCTGCAGACGAGCGAGGTCGAGCGTCTGATTGAATCTGCGGCGCGGCGCCGGGGGGGTGATCTTCTCTCCAAAGCTCAGTGCTCCGGCTCGGTCGTCAGGAGACTCGAGCAGGTAGTCGAGTTCTCCAAGCTGGGTGATCCCGGCATGCTTCTCGATGACACGGCGTCCCCAGTAGTCGGGTCCGGCGTCACGAATCGCCCCGAAGACTCCATTCAAACGGACGGTCTCGTAGGTCTCATTGGACAGTTTGAGCTCGACGGGATCAATCTCGACTGCGTCCGGGTTGGCCAAATAAGAGCGGCCATAGACAAAACGTCCGATGGGGTCGCCGGTGGGAGTCTGCTCAAGGACGAACCTGCCAGCCGTGATCGCCGCCCGCGCGCCGGGCAGGGTGACATAGACAAAGCATTCTGTCGAGTGTCTAGAAGTCATTGTTCAGTCCTCGCGCACGATGTGCGCGCGTGGGTTCGCGGCGACTGGCTAGAATCAGCCCCTGCTCGTCTTTCTGTGGGTTGGCAAGATCCTCAAATGGTGTGAGGAGGTCATAAAGCCAAAGGAGAGCGGCGTATACCGCTACGTCGATATTGGGCTTTCCGCGCTCCGCATCCGTCACCAGCCGGGGACCGGTGCCGATCTTTGCAGCCGCTTCCTCAATGGTTATGCCGCGCCGCAGCCGAGCAGTACGAAGGTTGACGCCGACTTTGCGGAGAGCCTGCTCAACCGGGTAAGGCTGAGTCTCACGTAATAAATTTGTCCGCATTTTCCTCCATCATTAGCGGATAAACTCAAATAAACCGCTATGTTCAGCATATATGATTGTCTAGGCTGTGCGGTTATCAATCCTCTCTCTTTAGAGGATTAACGACATATATGCGCTAAAGACAGATATCAACAGGCCGGCATTAAAGGCCCCATTGGGATTCGAAGTTCGTTATAAGATCAACAAAAAAAGGTAGATAATCCCCAGCAGGCTTGCCCAGGCGACACCGGGATGACTTCCTGATTCAACGAATCTAAGTTGCAGATCGCCCTAGTTGAAGATCGCCCTATATACGTGCATCGTTCCCGCAGGCACGTTCTTGCCAAGCCTTACCAGCGCGCGACGATTGGGGTAGGTCGGCAGTCGTGCATCTTGCCGCGGTGTTTCCGAACTCGGAATGAAGATGAGGTCTGACAGGCAAGTTAGAATGCACGAGAACCCCGATCGCTGGTGCGAAAGGTCTACGCTTCACAGGCTTGCAACATTATGGCAAGCACCTGACTAGCCTAATCTGGAGGCATGCTATTCCGGTCTCGAAGAGGACGCGACCCATTCGTAACTCGCGTATCTGGCAAGCAAGATCGCTGCGGATACCGAACTCCGCACTAGCGGACTGAACTGGAGTATCCTGCGTCTCGGCTTCGTCTATGGCGATGGATACGGATACCAGGCCTCGGTGGCGAACTTGGCGAAAAGCTTCAAGTGGGATTCTGCGAAAACGTTCAGCCTCGAGCACCCGCGAGATGTTGCCGGCGCAATCAAACTGACGCGAGGTCCGAGAGATTACCGATATTATCTTGTATCAGGAGGTGATTCATGTTGCATGATCTCTTCTTTTGGCTGACAGTTACCGCTTGCTTATTGCTCGGCCTCGTGGCTGCGCGGAGGTACCGCGAATCACACGATCGCGGCTTCACTTGGCTTCTGCTAGCCTATTTCCTGCCCACGATCTTGATCATGATCGCACAGGGATTTTGCGAGTTCGTTTTCTGGGCGCATTCTCCAGCCCTTCCGCAGATCGTCGCATCCTTCGAAAGCATTCGCACCATTGTTCAGGCGCTCGGCCTGGCTCTAGGGATGTACATGATCGGAGGCCGACCACGCCAACGCAACCTTTGGCGATGGCTCTTCGACGAGCCCACCAGCTCGTCGGAAATCGCGACATAGCAGTTAACTCGAGAGCATCTCGATGTTTGCGATCGAAGCCGCCTTTTCAGCGGGCTCGGGATTGTCGTGGAGCATGTAGCGCAGGACAACGCTGGTATCGGGACGGGTCATCTACGGATTGTCTCCGCTGCGCCAGCCTGGATATCTTCATCGATAGCTTCAACCGAAATCGGATGCTTACCCTTCGGCAGACTACCCTTAAGCTTCGCAGTCGAAATCCTCGGAAGAATACCGACGGCGCCATCCGGCCGAAGGAAGAATTTGAACCTTGCCGCCGGGCTTGAGGTGCAAATATTCCCGCACCTGCTTGGGAATCGTTGCTTGATTCTTGCTGCTGAGGGTGCCTTCCATGCGAAATGCCTCTCCTTTACATTTACCAGATGTAAAGCGCAGTGTTTCTGTCTTGGTACCGGAGTGCGCCCCCTATAAGAGGGAGCGCCCAGGATCATCCGAAGAGTCCCAACTGCTCGCCGATCACATATCCGGTTGGCCACAACGTCTGCTTCTTCTTCGGCTGGGAGTGCATCAGTACTGGCCCCCCCCACGGCGCAGGAGTGGAGTTCCCGATTCCGGCGAACATATCGGGAATCTCGGACTCCGGCTCCATTGTCAGAACCGGCTCGATGACCGTTGCGGTTGGAAGATGGCCTGTTCTCTCCTTGCGGAGTTCTTCCCAGACAGCATCGGCAGATTCGCCCACCCCACCCTTCTCGACGAGTTCGCGGGCCATAGCGGCGAGCATATCGTCGTCAGCATCCATCGAATGGAGTCCCTCGCCGGAGAATTTTCCCTCCATCATCAGGGCTACCAACATCTTCCTGCCCATCAGACGCAGGCAGGTTCGCTGCGTAGTTCCGTCATAGATCATAAACTTGACGCGAACCGCGAGCCTCTGGCCAATGCGCCACGAACGTCGTGAAGCCTGTCGAAGCGTATGCAACGAATAGCCTGTCTGATAGAAGATGATCGTTGGAAACCAAAGCAGGTCGAGTCCTGTCTCGACAAGCTTTGGGTGTCCGATGATGACCTCGACTCCTTCTTTGACGCGTTGCGCATACCACTGCTCACGCTTCAGAGCTGGGACGCTTGAACGCAGCACCGCAACTCGAAAGCCCGCCTGGCGAAGAATTCCTTCGAGCCGTTCCGGCACGTCGTACTCGCCGGTGAACGTTGCGAAGACCTGGCACCTCCGGCCTTGGCGCAGCTCCTCGCGGACGTCCTCGACGAGTCTCTGCTCCTTGGGATAGAGCTGATCCTTGGGCAGATCAGGTGCGGTCGTCACCAGGAACGGAACAAGTCTCTTCTCTTGCGGATCGAACTTCCTGCCCATGATCTCGCCTATACCGAATGGGTGATCGGGATAGAGCATGAGCCGATGCAGCATGAGACTCATGAGGCTTCGATTGCCACGATTCTCGCGTAGTGCCTGCTGAATGTCCTCCTGTATCTTTTCGTAGGCCTGGCGAAGTTCTCCGTCGAGCTCCACCTCGCAGACGATTTCTTCATACGGGGGAAGGAACTCTGCGATGTCTTCGAGGGAGACGAAGACGGTCGAGCTCATCAGGAACTTGCCGAAGAGCAGTGGGGATGCGCCGGGCTTCTTTGCTAGACGAAACGTGCTCTTCGCTGCTCTGGTGCAGGCTTTATCCTCGTCCGGAACTCTTTCAATGGATTCAAGAACCCCATATGTGGCCTGAAAGTCAGCTTGCCCCTGCGTGCCGGCCTCATAGCCGTCCTCGACCATCTTCCAGGGCTCCATACGAAAGAAGATGTGAAAGAGATCCGACGCATACCCGCCCATCAAAGTCCCGGTGTTACCGATTAGCTTTCGCGAGCAGCGCCGCAGAACCGCGAGATTGTTGCCTTGAGCGGTGTCGTTCGCGAGTTGGTGCATCTCGTCCGCAAAGGCATACGTGAAGAACCGCTTCATGTACCGGCCCATGTATTCGAGGGGCGCCATACGCTGAATCTTGTTGCGGTCGGCCTCCCAGAGGGGAGAGTAGCTTTCGGTGCCGCCGCCTTGGCGCTGGATGACCTCGAAATGCTTCACATCGTCGAAGTCGCCGCGAAGAAGGTGGCCGCCTTCGTCTTTGGGAACGGTCTTTCCGGTTTCAGGATTGGTGATGCAATCCCGGGAATTGCCGGACTTGGGTGTTACGTAGGCATGCTTCCAGAAGTAGCTGAGCTTCCCTGATTCTTTGGAGGTGATGAAGTAAGCCGGAACAGAGCAGCGTTGTTCCCAACCCTTGCGGCCCATCTTCCTCAACTCGACGACAGACGTCTTGAGCCCCTTAGAGACGACGTGACCGTTGCGCATGCTGACTTCTACGACGCCGTGGGGCTTTGAAGGGTCACCACCGTTGCGCAGATCATACACAACAAAGGCTCGTGCGCGTGGGACGGTGATCAGCACCTCGCGCGCCCACTTCAGAACCAGATGGGGCGGGCACATCACCAGAGCGGTGTAGGGCTTGCTGGCAGCATGCGCGTGGGCAATGCCGATCGACATCAGAGTCTTGCCTGTTCCGCATTCGCCGACGAGCCGAACGGAATCTTCGACCTGCAGGTACTTCGCAGCTCCGGTGATAGTCATGGCCTGCACCGGGAGGGGCTTGCGGAGAAGCGTCTTCAGCTCAGGAGCAACCGGGTCTTTCGGGCCCTGCAGCGGGGGGTACATCTCCACGATGCGCGACCCTAACTCCTGGCTGTAGGCGCGGAGATAGTCATGATAAGTTTCCATACGCGACTCCAATAAAAAGAGGCCAGCGCTTGGCTGGCCTCTGCGGATCGAATGAAGGATTTGCTGAATGCCGGAAGCTGAGAAAGCGAGTCACGTCTTGCGGCGGATCATCGTGTGAGGAGGTTCAAAATGCCCCAGCCAAGGCCGCCTTCATGTCGAATGAAGGCCAAGAGATGGGGCCGTTCTTGTCGGGGAACGATGTGAGATTCGCCCTTCGACCTTGGCCGATTCGATTCATCAGCTCTTCTCGAGTCGCATCAACTAGCACAGGCGAGCACCCAACTCCAACGAGGGGCTTGACCTTGCCGTCTTCCCGCAACCTCTCCATGACGTGGCCTCCCCACGATAAAACTGCAGGGAGCCCCTGGAGACTTACGAGCGTAGCCCATGAGAGATCGACCGCCTGCTCCTCATCGTTCAAGAGGATGGTTCTGCCGGCGCTCCCATTTGCATGGAGTCCCGAAGAGATAGCTACGACGTGACGTAGGGATCTCTTCTGCCGGGCCAGGCTAAGGTTCGCTTTGTACAGTGAAGGTTCTGACCCGAAACCTATCCGTTGCCTCTTGCCATCTGGAGTGACGAGATCAAGGCGATGATTCTCTTGAATTGCCGCTGTAACGGCGCCCACCTCAGCATCGTTTCCGAAGTAGCTGAGGAGGTGGGCCTGCTCTCCTTCTCCGATGAAATGGGTAACATGGACAGCGGTGTGCGTCTGGGTCTTGAGGGAGTTCCTGACGTACTCAAGCCGCGCGAGCCGGAGATGTGCGTTCTGCATTGTCTCTTTTCTCCTTCTTCTTTTCGTCGATAAGAATCAGCGTGCGGCCGTCTTCGTAAACCAAAGCCAGTTCGTTGGAGAAGCGTTCCCGTTTGTGGATCTCGGTGTAGCCTTCAGTCTTCTCTTCGAACGTTGTGACGTACTTCACCGTCCTCCAGCGAGCGATGTGGCGATCCTCTCCCGAACCGAACACTCCGTTCAGGAGGCCAGCCGTGCACAGCAATCCCACATGCCCACCGTGCAGCGGCGTGATCGGCCGGCCGACAGATGCTTCTTCCCGCGGGAGGACATACGGACGTACCTTGGCCCATGCAGAAGATGAGAGAACCAGGTCCTCGATTTCATCGAGCGGAAGACCTCGGTGTTCGATCTCAACCTTGGTGGTGGGTGGGATGATAAATGGAGCTTCGGTTCCCGTCAGGACGGGCATCGCATCAGTCCATATCGCCGAGATCAGCTGTTCGCGGTTTCGCTCGTAGTCTGCCGCTTTGATTCGCGCTTGGACAGCGATGAGTACAACTTGGTCGAAGCGCATGGATCCCGGATCGCTTAGCCGCAAGACCTGGAAGCTGGTGAACGCGTCTGCGAGGAGATCGGTGCATCCCTCCAACTGCCCATGGGGGACGACCATCACCAGAACTCCGCCAACGATCAGCCAACGAAAAGTTTTCTGCAGAAACCGCAGTTCCATGCGCTTGTTGCCAAAGGATGCTACTTCGGAGTCATAAGGCGGATTGAGGTACAGAAGGGAGAAACTTCCGCTCTTTGCCTGCACGTCGAAGAGGTTGCCATGGACAGTATTAATACCGGCCTCCTGGCACTCCTGCGCGCGGCGCGCATCCAGTTCCACCGCGTACCGCGCGACGTTCTCTCCTTCAGAGATCTGGAGGAGCGCCGCGCCCGTGCCAGCACACGGGTCAAGGACCGAAGCTCCTTCGATTGGAAATTGAAGGATCCGCCGCAGACGGGAACCTTCTTCAAAAGGGAGTGGATAGTAGCCAAGCTTGAGCCGAGCAACAGCGCGCATACGGGCCTCCATCGTAAGTTTGCAAGCCGAGTGAGTGAAATAAAGCATAATTTGACCGGGAGTAAACCATATCGACGCCCCGCCACAATGACGCGTCGGCCGGAATCGGCCGACGAGCCACGAAAATTTCAGGTCGTCAGAGATGGAATAAGTTTCGATGAGCGCCTTGGTGATTTCGCATCAGTCTGGAATAATTCCTGACGAGATGAGCATTTATCACGCATCGAGAAGAGAGCATCAAGCTTGCTCATCTTCAAGGAAGATATTGCGCTGTGCTCATACAGAGAAGCGGAACTGGCGCCGCAGGCCTCCAGCAGCGGCAGGTTGAGTGATCGCGCAGGCAGAATCTGCCCGGTTGCGATGTCCGCCGAGCAGTTTGCCCACTTTGCGAGGCATGGGATCTGTTGTTTGAAGCGAAATATCTGCTCTGGATGGTCGATTACGATCGGGAACTTCCCTCTGACATCCGGCCGATCTGAGGATGGAGAACAAAGGCCCTGTACGGAAGGCTGAAGATATGGGAAAAAGAGAACTGAAGCGGTTCTAGCTGTGCGTCGTGGACTCAGACAACAAGGAGTTCTCGGTTGAGGGGCCGATTTCAAACGACGAAAGCTGGAAGGAAGCCGTGTGCAAAGCACAATCTGCGGGGCGGTCCGTTCACTGCTTCAGCGTGCACGGGCAACCCGATCGAACAGCGATTGAGGAGTCCTATGCAGCGCAGAGTTCGTTCACGGCAAAACAACCAGGGAGTGTGGTCGTCCCTCATCATCTAGATTAGCTTGAATTAGCTGTTCCATCTTCTGGCAGTGCCACTTGAGCTCCGTGCCTGATGGGATAAACAGTCGTGTGTTTTGCGACTTTCTCTAGGAGGCCAGGCTTCTCCAGGCGATTGAGAAGCCAGCGTTGGCGCCAAAAGTCTGCGAGCATCTCCGTTCTCAGCTTGTCCCGCGTTCGGGGTACGTTGTATTGCGCGGAGTCAGCAAAGCCCAATAGGACATCACGAAAGTTTTTGGCAAGCGCGACACCGTACACGACACGCTTGTTGCCGTGGTTCATCAACACGTCGGACGGCAATCCCAGCAACTCCATGCCTTCGCGGATCTTCCGCATCAGCGGGTTAACTCCCTCACCGAAGATCGAGTTGACCTTCCGCGCCTCCTTTGAGCGGCCGATGAGCGTGCTCATGAGGCCCAGCGTCTCCTGGCTTATGTGAAACGACCCGAAACCCTCGCTCAGACCAATGGAGCGATATTCAATCTTCTCGTGGGGTTTGCCGCCGATGGCTTCGGCGGGCACTTTGACCCGGCTATATTGGCTCAAAGCCGATCCATACAAACTCGTCGTGCAGAGCAATACGAGTTGTGCTCGTCTGTGGACCGGGGCACCCCGCATACTGGATGCAATGAGACTGGTTTGTTTCTCATAGCGGCGTTGGTATCCGTTGACGACCTCCGGACTGCACAGGAGAATGCAAACGAGTTTCCCGCCAAGTATGAGATTGTAAGGGGCGACTGCGCCGCAGACGGTGATGTCCATCATATTGACGCCTACCCGTTCGCCCTTCAGCATCCGAACAATCTGGCCGACTGCTTGCCGAAACCGAGCATTCTCGAACGCTTGAGCCCAAGCCTCTTTGGTCGCGTCGCCGCCGATCTTCTGATCCTGGAATGCGGTACGGACAGAGAGCAGACTCGCGAGCTGTTTGGAACGTTTGCTGCGGAAAAGACTCGTCTCTGCGCGTGCGCGCCACTCTGCGACAGTCCCTGTGGCCACGTGCTTGTGCTGCGCGGCGTTCGGATATCGCCGGTGATGTCTGATGGCACGCTCCGAATCCTTGAGGAGTTTTTCAATGATCTCGGGCGTCGGCTTCCGCAAGTCGGACCGAGCAATGAGGCCGCTATCGAGAAGGTCCTTCAGGTAGATGCTCTTGATGAAACGGTCTACCTCGCTGAGGAGCCATGCCGCATCTCGCTTGGGCTTCGTCGAGCTTCGGAAATGCTCGATGGCACTTTCCGAGTTCCAGCCAATCCACTTGTCCCGCGAAGACTGTTGGACTACGGAACTGGCAAGGCAGGCAATCCCGACCACCGGGTGGTTCTCAACCTTCGCATCGCGGATGAGGATCATCATGGAGCGGCCTGGAACACTCTTGTAAGAGTTCACCCAGGTGTGCCGGAAGTAACGCCAGATGTCCATCAGGCGTAGTCCGGTGTGCTCGCAATAAGCGTCTCGTTCGACGAACTGAATGTAGGGCTTGATTGCGCCTCGAAGTTGTTCGAGTTTAGATCCTGAGTCAGGCGTGGCCCGAATCGCGGACAGGTCCCGGGCAAGGCTCTCGCCATCCCGCATGACCGAATAGATGGAGTGCCACCCTTTCTTGGTCAGACGCTTCTTTTCCATCCCTTTGATGAAGGTCCGCGTTGCCGGCTGACGCAGTTGATCGTCTCGGTCGATCAGATGAACGTGCCGGATGCGCTCCTTTTCCGCCTCCGGCGAGAAGCCGTTCTCGAATTCGATCACGACGGCCGGAGAGATGGTGACAACACGCCATCCCTGAGCGATGAGGTCGATTGTGACGCTCAACGATGCAAGCAGTTCTAGCTCTTCTTGGACCTGAGCCTTGGTTGGTTTGGTCAGAGGTGCGAGGACACTGGATCGAATTCGTTGGATCAACTCCGCAGAGACGGTCTCACGGCAGTTGCGAACCATCTTGCGAATAGATGCACACCTCTCGCGAAAGATCGGCATGAGCACAGTGAGGTTGGGGGTGAGGGTGGCTGTTTGGCCCATGGTGATTGCGTCCTAATCCAGGAAGGCCGTAAGAGCATTACTCCACGTCTCCCTCAACCGTCGGACAGCAATCTTCTCCTCTGCCGATCTCAGCGCGCATTCGGCGCGCCCCACAGCGAGGAGCATGAGTTGTAGCTGATTCAGAACTCGTGCAGATTCGACCTGCCGAGTTGCCGCCAAGGGCTGATAGATCTTCTGATAAAAGTTGTGATCGCGGTTCAGGGTTAGCGTGAGTCGCTCCTGTGCCAGCGACGGACGATAAAAACTCACCTCTTCTAATACCTGTTCATCGATTCTGTAGCCCAGTGGAGTAATCCTTCCCTGTACGCGCGCGGTATTCTGCGGGCTCCGGCGGCGTAAAACGACCGGAGCCATTAGGGAATCCTTATGCTCTGCGACAGCAGTACTTTTCAATTCTACTGACTCTTCGCGAACCGCGAGGTAGCGGCGTCGAACGAGGTTGTTCAACTCTCTCGCAATGCGCTCCAGGTCCGGCGTTAAGATGCTTTCCAGCATCTCGGTTGAATTGATCTTCTGCTTAGTGTGTGTGACACCGAACAACTCGTCGAGTTCTGGGGAAAAGGAGATTTCGCAGCGCCACCAATCGTCGTAGTTCTCCTTCCTCTTGGAGCCCATGAAGTACCATCCACAGTCGATCTCGCGCCCGCCGCGCACCACAGAAACGCCGGCTCCCTTCGAGATTCCGTGTGCGTTCTTGTACTCGTTGGAAAGAGGGCACCACCGTTCGATGGGCAGAACGGCGAACCTGACCGAGATTTGTGAGGCTTTACCTGCCGGTGAGGCTACGTCGTAACGGAGGGCGGGCCCATAAGGCTCTGCGCCGGTTAAGTTGTTGCCGTTTCGGAGAAAGAGCGGATCGATCGGCTTGACCCGTTCACCGTTGATCAACAGTTTCTTGCCGCTGTATAGCTGGTGACGAAAGGTGCGGCCGAATTCGAGGTGGAGGTACTTCGCCTGGGTCTTCTGCGTACGAAAGTCGAGCCGGTCGCATTTGGTCAGCGTGATCACGGTTCCTGTCGGCGACGACGGAGGGTCGTCTGCGGCATCAGGTTTGAACCGGCAGGGTGCCGGAACGGAAGAGAGGCCGCCTGAGGCAATCTCGTCGACATCGAGGTAGCTTGCCCAGATTTCTCCCGGGTTAGTCCAACTGTAGACATCCACGCGGCGGGCCTGACTCAAGGAACCATTCGGCAGGCCCATGCCATAGCGCCCTGTGCCTAACCGAGAGTTGAACCGCGTGCTGCCGCCGAACTGCAACGCCAGTTGCATTGTCTGGGGAGACATCCCGGTTCCATCGTCTGTCACCATGATGCACTTGCCATCCGCATCCTCGGACAGGCACACGGACACTGTCCTTGCCTCGGCTTCGAAGGAGTTATCGACAAGTTCGGAAAGAGCTGCGGCCGTGCTCTTGTAGCCAGAATCCCGTGTGGCCTCAATGAAGGTTTGGATCGCGACTAGGGGATATACGCCTGTCCTATACTTTGACATACTTTACTACCTCCTGATAGGCGGACGGCAGGTCCCGCTCCACGAGGTAGTCGGGCAGCAGAATGCGAGTTTCTCCCGAACCGTGCACTAGGGGGTGACGTTTTTCTGCCTCTGCCTTGGAAAGAAGTGCGGGATAGGTGCCGATCGCAACAGATCTGTTTCCTCCAACAGGGGTGGCGAGCAAGGCCGTATCAGCCAACGCGAGAGTCCACCCCTCTAACTGGAGAAATCTCGCCAACGGTTCCAGAGTGTTCCTCTGCTCGGCGGGAGACGGAATCGCCGGGAGTTCGCTGAGTCGCGCGTATCGAAGGAGTTGCAGGCCCAGCCGGCGATCCAGCCGCGGATGAAGGAAGCGATTCCCGTAGTGCCGCAGGCACTTTGTACAGGAGCGCTCACACGGCGCGGGGCAGACTGTCAGCAGTTCCTCGATGCGAGGCAACATTTCTTGTAGATTCTTGCCTACTTCGTATGCGTAACCAGCGCCGCCCGAGGCAGTATCAAACAGGTATATCTCGGCGGTAGCGATGCCTCCATGTGCCGCGGGGACGAAGCGATAGCCAGAGCTGAGTTCACCAGGATCGATAGAAAGTCCAAGGCTCGAACCCAGCGCCACAGCCTCCGAACAGGTTGCGAGCGCGTCGTTGACCCACGGGTGCTCAGGATTGAAGTCCATCGCGGCGTCGAATTCGAGCCGTAGAAGGAGAATGTCAGTGCGGAACTGGTGTCCGAGGTAAAGGCCCTTCCGGACGTGACCGTTGCAATGCTTGGGCGGCTGCTCCCTCTTGCGGACGTAGTCGGGCAGCAGAAAAGGTCGCGGGTGATCTTTCTCCGACTCAGGATCGTCGGAGAGCCAGGCGGCGCCGCAGGTTTCGCAGACGCCGAAGCCCGTACTGTTCTTGCCTTTGTTGGTGACGATCAGCTTGACCCTTTCCCGATAGGCAAAGGAGATCTGTGACCCGGTGAGACTATCCCATTGAAAATCCCGGTCAACTAATTCGGGAAGCTGGGCGCTGGAAGCGTATGTAATGTCCTGGTCTCGGTCCTCGTCCCTCAGGCGCCTGCCTGCCTCTGGAGAGAACGCAGGCGGATCAAGCAACTCATTCGCCTGTAACTCTCCTTGGCATACGGGACATTCCTTCTCAGCAGGTGGGCTTGCAACGTCAGCTGTCTCTTCTAGTCGGACGAAGGAGCAACGTGGACATCCAATGTACCGGTCGCGTGCTCCGTCAAAAAAGCCTTCGGCCGGACTCGTGGTTGCCAAGCCATCGAAGAAGATTCCTCCCACGCGGTAGGTTTGTTTGTTGACGACGAGGATTCTGCCCGGTGCGTATTCACTGAGTGCCTGGGTCTTTCCGAGTTGCGGGCGCTCCCGTTCGATGACCTTGCCAAAGTCCGCGCGCTCCTGGATCACGAAACTGCAAAGATCGGTTGGAAAAGCATAGGAAGGCAGCAGCCCCTTGTCGAATAGGAGATCGAGCAAAGTGAGCGGCTCAGCCGTTTCCTCCTGCTCAGTTACTTCTTCTTCGCCGGCGGTTTCATTCGCCTCGACTTCCTTTCCTATCGCCGTGAGTTCTTCGATCATCTCGGCACTGACGGCTTTAACATAGGTAGCCTTCTCTACTTCGCGTTTGCTCGCATCTGTGAACAACTCATCGGGGAGCCATGACACGATACGATCGTGAACTTTCTTTGAGTTCGGACTTTTCATCCACAACTGGAAAGCCGCAAAAGTGAATTGGTCGTTGCCGTGGAAGAATGCCGTAGCTAGTCCGAAAGCGCTCATGAGATCGGGCCTTGATGCGGCCAAAGAGTTCTGCTGGGCTTCTGGTAGTAAGTCCATCTGTTCATGAAAGAAGGTTTGGAGAAGGTACGAATAGATGTGCCGCCGGGCGAGACGTCGGTTGTCCGACTTGATGCGTGGCTCACGGGCCTGGCCGCTGATCATCACTGCCGGATGTTCGAAATGAAAGGCATCGTGCGGACCTCCTTGAGCGAAGGTGATCACACTCGAGACAGATGTTCCTCTGCGCCCTGCCCGGCCGGCGCGCTGCTGATAGTTCTCCCTCAGCGGCGGAACAGTCCGGAGACCAACCGCGGTCAGCGATCCGATGTCGATGCCCACTTCCATCGTGGTGGTGCAACTCAAAATATCAACGGCAGGCTTGTTCTTTCCCAAAGGAACATCCTGAAAGCGCAGTTCAAACTCCTCCGTCGTCGCGTAAACAACCCCAGTGTCTCGCTGCGATAGCTGTGCCGTGTGTTCTTCCGCGGTGATATGGACGGGCCGCTGGCCCTTAAGAACCGCCCGCAGCGGCTCACGGAAGAAGTCCTTCCTGGCCCGCATGTACGGATGTTCGGGAGGGCGCGGTTCTAGTTGCTTTTGTCCACACTCGGCGCATGAGCCGAGAAATGGCTTGAACTGCACATGGCCACAGAAGAGGCACTGAGACCAGACGTCGTCAATCGCCGTCTTGATCGTGAGCGCGTCTCCGATGAGCAATCGCCCTGAATCGTCCGCGCTGACTGCCGTCCGCGTGAATAGATCGAAAAGCTCACGGCGTAGTTGATCGACTATGTCCTTCTCCAGTTGCGCTCGCTTCGCGACTTCGCCGAAAAACTTCTTGAGACCGTCCTCTGCACCAATCACCTCGAAATACGGGAACTCTTGGTAGCGCGCGGTCAGCGAAAGACTCGGGTCAAAGGCGTCGTGGTAAAGCATCTCGTGAATCCACGCCTCCGCAATCTCGGCTAACGTCTCGGCAGGGACCGCCGTCACGCGGCGTTCGAGCAGTTTAAGTTTCGATTTGCGTGGCTGCACCACGACCGCGCAAGCGGCGATCAGCGAATAGTAGGGATCGCTGATCTGACGCAACAACGCCTGACGAAAGCGTATTAGCGGCGTAGCTTTCCACCCATCTTGAAGGGCCAGGTCAAGGTCCAGGTCATAGTCCTTTTCCAGTCGATGACAGTCCTCGAGCAGAGCCTTCTGGTCCTGCCCATCAAAGAAGTGCAGGTGATGGCGTGCGCAGACCAGCACGAACCCGGCATAGAGTGTTTCGTCTGGAACGGGATCTTTGCCAATATCGGCAAGTTCCTTGAGCGCAGCGATGAGCGCCTCACGGAGAGAATCGCGCTCCACCTCCCGCGGGAGATCGCGCGCCAGCCGGGCTGCCTTCTGCCGGCCATCGCTGAAGAGAAGTGCCTTTCGTCCCTCGTTGGGATGACGCTCGTCGCGCGGCTTGGTCGCAACTTGATTAACAAATTGTTCGCGGATGAGATTCGCAAATGGCTGTTCACCCTTCGTCGCCAGATCCATGATCTTGAGCGACCCGCCAGTGTTCGTTCGGCGCGTGCAGACGGGACAATTCGTGAATGTGGATAGGCCTTCGTCCTCGTCCGCTTCCGTCGGCCGATACACAAGTCTGAATCCGGCCGATTCGGACGGTTGCCGCTCCTGCAAGCGTCCAGTGGCAATATCGAGCCACACCGGTTCCACGCTGCGAACCTGATCCGGGTGCGGCTCCTCAAGGAGCAAGTGGATTTCGTGCAGTGGAGCGCCGAATTGCGAGAGCGTTCCACCATGCTCATTCCATAGAAAATCTGCCCTGCGACCGACGCCGAATGCACGCGTGAAGGACGTGCCGCAGTCCCGATGAGTGAATATCTCGAAGACGCGGGCACCACATTGGCAGTTGGTCCGAGGCTCCGTGTAGAAACGCCCCAGAACCGACTTTCCATCTGCTGAATACCTACGCAGCGTACACTCCTCGTTCAGACAGGCGTGGACCGAAGGAAGGCCCCGGAAGAACATGTGAACTCTTGTTGGGAGCAATGGCTGCTCTTGTCGGCCACTTTCGTGGCGTCGGGCGAAAGAGCCCAATGCGAGGAGAGCGTCTGTTGCCGCCTCGGCCTCTTCTTGAGGGACCGTCGGAAAAAGCTGATGTGCCAGCGATTCGAATGCTGTGCCGTTGCCGGCGCAGATTTCGATCAACAACTCCAACGGGCCGGTGCCCGTGAGTTGCTTGCCGACGTACTGCGGTCGGTCTCCATCTGGCGCTTCCCAGCCAAGTGACGCTGCAACCGAGACAAGTGCCTGCTCGATGGCCGCTTTGTCGATGCCAGCGAATAGAGCGGGATCGACGGCTGCAAACGCAGTTGCCTCCGCCGTTGTTCCAGGGGCAGACTTCGGTCTCGCCTCTTTTGTGCCGCGAATAACGGTAAAGCCTCCGCTCTTGCGCTTGCCGGTCAGCGCCTCTCCAAACAGCTTTCCCGCCGCCTCTGCCGTTGGGCCATCGCCCAGACTCGCACTGGTCAGGATGCACCGCATTTGGTCGCGGGAGATTCCAAGCCGCGATTGCAGGCGCCGAATCAGAAGACCGACTTCCGCTCCCGAGACTCCTCGGTACATGTGGGCTTCATCGAGAACCAACAAAAACTGGTTGCCAGGATCGCTCGCCAACCAGTCGCTGGTCTTGCGAAAGATGGTGCGTTCAATCGGACGCAACAACATGTATTCCAGCATCGAGTAGTTGGTTACGAGCAGATCGGGGGGATTCTTTTGGATCTCATGACGGGTGAGCAACTCACGATCGCCGGGCTGCGTGTTTAGACGGTTATCCCAGTGTCTCGATCGATACGTCTTTCCCGCGTTCTTGCCTGACTTATAGGTCTTAACCTCTTCTTCGTCGGGGGCAAAAAATCCGATAAGGTCCTTCGCCGGCCAACGGCCACGATTCTTCAGTTCCTTAACAAGGTTCTGCTTCTCAGAATCCCCAGACTCCTCGAGTTCGACGAAGTATTCCAGCAACGGTGCGATATTGCGGCCGTCCTTATCGTTGGTCCGTATTCCGGGATACGGCGTGCGGCTTGTGTACATGCCAAAGCGTGGGCGTCGCCCCCAGCGTGTTTCGAACAAACCAGCCATGCGCTCGTCGCCGAAGAGCCTCCGAAGCCGAGACGTTTGATCGCTGACGAGCGCATTCATCGGATAGAGCAGGAGGACCCGAACACCCGGCATGGCGAACGATGCAGCACGCTCCGTCGCTTCCATCACGAGCGAGCCAATCGCAGAGTAGAGGAAAGTCTCCGTTTTTCCTGAACCGGTTCCGGTGGCAACGATCAGGTCATCAGAGTTCTTGCCGAAGAAAGCTTCGAGCGCATCTGCTTGGTGCCTGTAGGGAGGGTAGACTCCGACGGAGGGCCGAAGCGTACCCAACTCTGTCAGGAGGTTGCTGACAGTCTGTGGAATCTTTAACCGCGTGAATCCGTCTTCGACTGCGTAAGAGGGCGTCACCTCAACAAAAGGTCGCTGGGCAATCGAGCCGGGTTCGAGGAGCAGACGATGGCGTTCTTCAATGAGCGCAGGATCCTTGATGTGGTACTGGGCTTCAAGGTAACGCTGAAGCCGGTTATGAATCCTCTCTGCCACCTGCTTGATTCCGATATCGGTCATCTGTGCGTCCTCGCAAAGGTGCTGACGCCCAACGTAGCCAGCCGCTTCTTGATCTCTACAGCGTGCTCTTGATGAAACGTCCAGGTCTGCGGATAGTACTTGCCTTCGGGCACATCCAACTGCCCCAGTGCAGCGAAAAGCCTTTGCTCCGCTTGCGGCAATACGCTCTTGAGAACAACCGACGTCTCGGCGAGGCCGGAAATCTCCTCTACCGTCACGGACTTCTCCGCCAACAGATCGAGTCCATACATGAGCCGTCGAAGGTCGATTGGCGGCATGGTCCGAATCCCGCTGATCTGGCCCTTCCCGATCTTCACGGCGTAGTGCCTTTTGCCTCCGAAGGGTAGTTCCTCGCGCGAGAGATAGATACCCGAGAGTTTGTCGATGCGATCCACCCAGCGAAACATCTGTGGCGTCGAGCCCGGAGACAGTTCAGGAGCATAGATTTCAATAGACCGACCTGTAGGGCAATGGCGTTCGTAGTTGCCCGGAAGAGTCGATTGCGTCCACTCGCGCAGATCGTCGGGAGCGTGGCTCATCCATGACTTCAGACTCTGTTGTGGCAGTTCGAGTTCCTTCGAGAGAGCGTCACCCCTCACTCTTCTATACGGGCCTATATGCTCAATCTGGGTCGCGCGTTCGGCAGTCAACAAAGATGTAGGGAATCCGCCTACGAGCAACCGCATGTCGTCGGTAGTGCCAAGGAGCACTTCCCGCGTCGGCGCGGGAAGCCATTGGCCGTTCGATAATTCTGCAAGATCGCCGCATTCAGACAGCGCCTGTAAGGCTTCTTTCAGTTGTCCTCGGGAAGCGTCGCGAGCTAAGTGCAGGGTGGATGCAAGATTCAGCAGGCGTAGAATGTGGACCGGATGAACACCGTCCGTGAGTGCCCAAGCACAACTCCGCAGCAAGGCGCAGTCTTCTGCGATCTGGTCGCAGGCTTCGCTGCCGGTCAACTCCCGCGCAAGGATCGTGTGCGCCTCGATCTCGGTGACGGCTTGCAGTTGCGTCATGCGATCGACCGCCTTGCAAGACTCACCCATTCGCCGAGTTCGTCATTGAGGGTCTTTTCCAGTCGCGTAATCTCTGCCGCACGCTCGTCGTCGTTCGTTAGCGAGGATAGATACGGCACCACAATCGACTTAGTGATTGCCGTCTGTTGTGCGGATTGATCCGAGATCACAGCTGCCAGGGCGCCGGCCAATCGCTTTGCGTTGCCGTGGAGTTGAGGAAGTCCTTCCGACATCCATTCCAACTGATCGCGTGCCGGGGCAACATCCAGGAGGCCACTCGATCCGTCCACCTCTGATGAATCACCGAGTTCTGTACGCTCGGTGAACTCACCGTCCGCATCAGCGATTGCCAGGATGCCGTCCTTCCAGACGTCCGGCGCGACCGGGAGAGTCGTTGGCCCTTCAATGACAGTTGCTGCGAGGAGCAGATTAGTGGGCCATTGTAAGCGGGCCTCGGATTGATAAGGGTCGGTCGAATCGATTGCCCCTGGGTGGAAAAGCGGAATCGAAGCCTTGTGATTCCGGACCAGCCTGAGCAGAGGCAGGAGATAGGATTCCGTGGGTCCGCGATTGATCCCGTCGAGAACGACGAGAAATGGCCCTTCATGCTCCCGCGCTGCTCTGATGATGTCGAGCAGGCCTGCGGGGTGTGGAACGAAGGTCCCATGCTCTAACTTGCCGAACAAATCCTGCACATCGGCTATCGCCGAGGTCACTTCCACCAAAACCTGCCGTCCGCCACACATCACGTGTGCATAGGCTTCGAGCGCCTCCAGCGCCCGCGCTCCGCTCACGACGGGCACAAATCCAGACGCAAATGCAGCGTGAATGGGCTGATAGCTTGTCGTCGCAACCCCAAGCGCCCGCAGCGCTGGAATCATCCGCGACCTCAGTTCCTTGATTTCAGCGATCTTGACCTTAGTGACGGGCCACTCTGGAGCCCAGGTGACTCGAGGCTGAGGCGAAGAGCGTCCTTTAAGAAATGGTCGGAGCAAGGCGACATCTGCAAGGAGTGTCGGCACATTCCCGAGCACCTGATCGATACGACTCAGGAGGGCGGCTTCTATTCCGGATACCTGTTTCTGGTGGCTCGCTTCCGTCTCTTCGAGTTGCCGTTTTGCAGAGGCTAGAGCTTCTTCTGCCTCATGCCGCTCCTCCCGGAGTTTTGTCACTGCCGCCTGCTCAGACTCGTGCTCGCTCTCGATTCTCGCGCGGATCTCGCCTCGTTGCCCCTCATAGAAGTTCTGGGCTTCCTGAAGCACTGAAGGATGATTACGAAGCCCCCTGAATATCTCTTCAGCGAGCGAAATTACCTGTTGCGTGTCGGCGGCAAGTTGCTTCGCCCTGTTGAGACGATAAAATTCAAGTCGCGCGCTGGCACCGGCCCCGTACTGTGTCAGTTGCACGGTGGCATCCTCGAGCACTTGCCTGGGCAGGTTCGTGCCGTTCGCCTTTAAGCGTGCGGCTGCTTCGATCGCTCGACGCATGACCGGTTTGTCGTCGTCCCAATCGACGTAGCTGTGGGGAGTCGGAGGAAGGCTTCGCGCCAGTATGGTGCGGGTTTCGTCATCGAACGCGATTCCGAGGAAGGCATCATCTCCGAGTTGATAACAGGAGATGCGGGCACGATTGTTCTTCTCAAGGACGACCTTGCCAGTATTTTCTGAAACCAGACCGACTGGGCCTACGACCAGATCGCCGCCGCAACGGATCATGTATTTCGGTGAGACGAGATGGGGGAGTTCGATTCCGTGAGTGAGCGCAAGACGCACTTGCTCGCAATCGCCGACCCAACGCAGATCGAGAGCCTCAAAGGCAAGTTGCGAATCAACGGCCATATATTCGTCAGGGCCGCCATTCTTGACGTCGTTCTCCTTTGCGTGGAACCGAACAAGCGCGTTCTCCTTGGCACCCGATGCGCGCGGCCAGAAGATCGAACCGCGGCTTGGGAATTCTGATTGTGGAGCTAGAACGGCTTCCCAGGAATCGTTGGTCGCCTCGGCTAAGGGGCGGATCCACGCGATCTGGTCCTCGTATTTGTCCCGTCTTGTCCCCGTAATAACGCCAATCAGTGTTCTCAAGCCGAGCACCCGATCTACTAAATTCACTTCTGCAACCGCTTCAACCCATTCACCATCAACGGAAACCATCGCCTGGAGCCATTCGGAGTTCGGTCCCGCAACGGGACACCCTTCGCCGCAAGGCCACGACGCAGCCAAGTGCTGGTGCTGGCTTCTATCCGTCCTCCGGCGAGAATTGCCCAACGCGTTGCACGGCTTACTGAGACTGCGTTGCGAGAGCGCTTCGCTCGCAGAAAGCGCAGACGGATGCAACCGAATGCTCCGGCCGAGATTTCAAAATCGGAGTCCTGACCCCACGCTGCGGCCAATCGTTCTTGAACCTTCACTGCGGTGAGACCGTAAGCATACTGGAGACCTTCTTGCGCGGTCCATTCCACATCGAACAGGAGTGCGTCGTAGTTAGGGAAGATCGTAATCGGCGGAGGAACGGCTTGTTCCACGGTTGAGCGCAAGGTGACGGAATCCTGGGATGCCGATACCGTCGTGTCGCCGATGACGATCTCGAAGCGCGGTGTAGCGCGCAGTTTGTCGCGAATCTCGCCAAGCGTCAGCGCAGCAGCCGTCTCGATGGTCTCTGTGGTCCGGCGATCGTAATTTGCAGTGAGTGTTGTTAAGCCAGAATCTTGGGTCCCGAACACCATGTATGCCGGGGAAGTTTGCGTCGGCCACATCGAAGTCGATTCACTTCCGAGAGGCGTTCCCAGCGACAAGGCCGCTGACGGTTCGCCCACAGCCCATTTGATTCTCGCGATGAAGGAGCGACCCGTCGTGAAAACAGGACCATTTGAATCGAAACTTTGCGGAACCCCGAGTAGTGCAACCCCGTCCGCAGGAGATGCGAGAGTTACGTTGATCCCCTCCGCCCATCGATCAAGCGAGGTCGAGATCGAGTTCGGCAAGAACACGCGCCACATTCGCCACTCAAGTTTGCTGTGAGGCTTTACCGCCAGCGCCTCAGCTGAACAGACCGAAGGAGGCGCATTTCTTACGTCAGCAACGATTCTGATTTCGCTGCCCAACTCAAGTTCGCCACTGTCTCCGAGCCGTTCCCATTCGCCCTTTCGCAGGACGAACGCGGTGCCGCGAGGATTCAACCCTTCGCAAGTGCCCGTCCATCTGGTGGAGGAAAGGTCGGGCGGCCACTGTCCGGCCGGCGATGTTCCGTACGTGCTCGTGCTCGGAGGCACCACAAGGCGCGCGCTTCCGACACCCGGCCGCAGGTCCATCAGCGAGATACTCGCGGAAGAACTACCCGTCGCAACACTGACAGAGCCGCCCACCAAGGCCCGGAGCCGAGCGTTGCCAAGATCTGAGATTTCGGGAAATCGCAGGAATAAAGCCCAAGCACCCTTATCGTCGAGCGGGTCACTAAGGCAGAGATCGATCTCGTTGATTGGTTCAGCCGCAAGAGACTCACCCCATGACCCCGGACCCTCAACACCGAACGAGGAATGATAGAGGGAGCAGTCCTGTCTTGCCACATTCGCATTGTGGGCAAACCCAGGCTCCGGGCTCAGACCCATCGCACGTCGATAGTGAACTTCGGCCTTGCAAACCGGGCATTCAAAGGCACGGTTTCGATCCGTCCGCCGAACCTCGTCGGCTGGGACGACGCGCTTTGTTCGCCGGTCGATCGCATATTGCATTAGGTAGCAACAGGATACATCGCAACCGGCCAGGACCCTGCATTTTCTTTCACTTAACTGGTGCCACCCTAAAACTGGACAGTTCTCAAAATCGGCTTCAGCCGGAGGCACTCACCGAAAATCGTTCCGTCAAAGGCCACGCGGCATTCCCGGCGCTGGCCGGCCGATTCCAACCAACTCATCCTTCTGGCGCGGCTAAGATGCGCTTTATTCACGGCCAATTTATGCTTTATTTCACCGAGTGAGTGGGAGTTCAGTTCTTTGAAGAGGAGAGCGCGACGGGGGCGGGGAGCAACGGCGGCTATTGCCAATATGGCAAAGTAAACTGTGCCTCAAGAAACCGACAAAAAGTCATCCAGCGTAATGACATATTGCTCTGGATTACTACTATCCATCGCTCGAACAAGCGCACTTTGCTCTGCGGAAGCAATCCAGTTCCTCAAATCACGTCCGCTGAGGTCCTTCTCCTTAGTTAGGTCGGCGAGGAGGGCAGCACCGTTGTACAACGGGAAATCCAATTTCCTCCCAGCAAGGAAGATCGAAAGCAAGCGAATTCGACCCTCGCGGTCAGGAAGCGGAATCGTCAGTCGCTCCGAGAAGCGGCTAAGTATTCCTGAATCGATATCACTCGGTCGGTTCGTCGCCCCAATCAGAAGGACGTGCTCCGACTGGGCTTGAACGCCGTCGATCTCCTGGAGCAACTGCCCGACAATCTCTCTGGTCATCGGATCATCGCCCCCGAGACTCCTGTCCGGAGCCACGATGTGGAGTTCGTCGAAAAATAGGATGCACGGTGAGTGCGACCTCGCCATCTCAAAAAGCTTCTTGACCCGATTTCCGCTGTGTCCGAGGTAATTAGCCTTGAGGTCCGCTGTCGTTGCAGCATGAAAAGCCAAACCACTCTCGTTCGCAAGGGTACGTGCGATTTCCGTCTTCCCGGTTCCGGGAGCACCTTCTAACAGAAGAGAATGCGGGATTGAAACGCCCTGCTCAATCCACTTTTCAGGATTTCTCAGGAGCCCGCTGATGAGTTTCAGACGACCTAATATCTTCTGGTCAAGAACAAGGTTCTCCCACTTCGAGTGGACTGAGACCCTGGTGTTTTGCCCCTTCCGCAGCTTGTTGACGGCTTCTTGTATCTGCTCCACCGTCGGCGGATCGGGATGAGCCATCCTTCGGGCCGTTTTCGCGGCATCCTGAAGATCGCGGCCACTCATTCCTTGGGTGAGAGCACTAAAACCTGCCGGAAGGGTGGCTTCTACGCCAGCGCTCTTCAATTCCTGATGCAGTATGCTGATTCGATCGTCCTCGGATGGAAGCTTAATCTGCATCTCCCACCCAAATCGAGAAACGATAGCGTCGTCCAATAGATCGCGCCGGTTCGTGGCACCGATCACCCAGACTCGATCGGACTTGTCCAGACCGTCCCATTCGGCAAGGAATGCTTGAACAATCTCCGTGGAGATGGCGTCCGTTTCTGCGGCACCGCGGCGTCCAAGCACCCCTTCGCACTCGTCTAGATAGAGAATCGAGGGTTGATGCCGTCGGGCCTCTTCCCAAACCTCTCGAACCCTGCGACCACTGCCACCAAGATGATCCAACTTGAGTGAGGCGGGAGTGAGATGTTGGAAACTGCGTCCAACTGTTTCCGCGATGGTCTTTCCAAGCAGTGACTTGCCAACTCCCGAGGGGCCAGTGAGAAGTAAGCCGCGTGGTGCGGCAGCATCACAGCTCTCGAAAAGTTCCAAGGCACGCAAAATTTCGAGCTTTTGCGATTCGGGGAGATGAACTAGGCTCCACGCTTCGGCAGAATCCCGCATCCGCCGCAGAGAACCGTCGATTTTCTCAAGGAGGTCGCGATTATTCAATAGACGAAGCATAGGTCCAAAGTGCGTTGATACAGCATCTAGCTCTGCCGAGAACTCTCTTACCGTGTCAGCGAAAAGATTTGGCAACACGTCGTCGGTTGACCAATGCCCAAGAGACGGATGGTCGATGTAATAGGTTTGCATCACCACTTGCTCCCCCGTGGGAGTGATTACAAAGAAGCCTTGGCCCTTCCACGAGACAGAAACATACGGTCTGCCAAGCTGAAAGGCTTTAACCCCGTCTGCATTGTCCGAGGTGCGAATTTGAAGTTCAGCAGAGCGTGGCGAAATCACTACAAAACGCAGGGGAATATGCGAGAGGGGAATCAAAATCTCTATGGCAGCGTCTTTTCCGAACAGACGCCGTGCTTCCTTGGAAAGAGTCTTATTCCCCTTCCAATAGACGCGGAGGGCCTTCTCAAGGCGATCAACGCCCCTCCAAAGGAGGCGGTCAAGAAAGGTCGTATTCGCTCTGCAAAACTTTATCCAGTCCAGTTCCGCAGTTGAACTGGAGGTGTCCACCTGAACACGCGTCAGTTGGCTGAAAGTTTTGGCCTGCCGTTGAGCCCAGTATTGTTGTGAAGCAGTCGTCAAAGTCTTCGACTCCTGAACAACACCTACGTTGATATTGTAGGTCGATTTACCCCCTTCCAGAAATAGCAATGACGCCATGCGATCCTCCCTGTGGCTAGGCAGCGGCGAGCCGCTCAAATGCCAGGTTTGGGGGTATGAGTGACGGAGCGGCCGGTTCAGGTCCAGGGTTATTAGGCGGTCCATCGATCAGGAGAATGAGCTCTCGGATTGTTTCGCTGCCGCAGACTCCACAGCGAACGCTGCGAGAGTTGGACACTGTTTCACAATTCTCGCAGTAAACGGCTATCTCCATGGGAATGCTGACAAAATTGGCTTCCCTCCGGAGCATGGATACGTTCCTTCCTCTGGGCATGATTCCTCCAAAAAGAGAGGGCGGCTCAGAGCCGCCCCGATTGGTTTAAATGGCTGGAAAGTGGTCAAGCAGCGTCTTGCGGCAGAACAGATTCGAGCGTGTCCACCACAAAGCGGAGTGCGTCAAGGCTCGGTAACTCCTGGACGGTTGTCAGTTTCAGGTGCTGAAGAAGGGCGTCCATGTGCTCTGCTCCTCCACCAGAGGAGAGGTGCCGTAGCCGGTCGTAGCCTCGCGCGGCAGCTTCCATCCACTTGAGGGAGTCTTTCTGGCGGTTCGCGTTTGGGATGAGGCGAGCATCATGAGAGAAGCCTGCACGGGAAAGAATTTCCGTGTATATGCCGACTCCGAGGTGCTTCCGAAAGGCCTCGATCTTTCCAGTTAACTTCGGGTCAATCGGACCTCTCGGCTCGGCCCCATGTACGACGACGACATCCGGGGGCAGCGCCCAGAGGGGCAGGGCAGGCAGACGCTTTGGTACACCGCGACGGTCAATGTCTACCCAGCGTTCGGAAATGCGATAAAGATAACGACCGAGACCAAAACAGCTGGATGCTCTTTTAAAAGCCTGCGCTTCCGCCGAAGTGACAGCCATAGAGCTGTCCGCCCACTCCTCACCATTACCGGTGTGGCTCCCAAGCCGATGAATGGTCAAGACACAGTTTATGAGAACTTTTCCCGTGACTACCTCGCGCCCATCAATTCTCCTGACGACATTAGGGACTGCGGCGAGAGCGTACGTGCGCGACCACCCAGAAGGGGTGAAGAGTTGATTCAGGCGATCCGTGTAAGCCCGAGGGTCCGCGTAAGGGAGAACCTTGCCGCGGCGGCCCCGCTGGCCTCTGCGGACAACCCGCCATTTGACTTCGGACGGTGAGAACGGGGTCTCGAGCAGAGCGAAAAGCTTCCGTTGCTCCTCTACGGAGAAGTTCCTTGTGGTGGCCATGTGACCTCCTTTCAATTTCAGGTCTGGTTTCTTCGGCCGCATTTAGTCAAAATGGAATTTCGTCCGCAGTGATTGGTAGCAAGTGACAACTCCGTTACGATGCCATTCCGAGTGTTGCGAATCTCGGGTGATTTACCGACGTTGCCGAGCAGTATGACCTTATTGACACACTTTGCCATGGCACCTCCTTGTGTGCGTTGTTGAAGACATGAGGATGAGTTCAGGAATGAGAACTTAAAGGGCTTGTGGAGATTCCCGGCCGTTCTCTTTGGCCGAGCCCTTACGTTTCCGGCCTAAGCGGCTGGCGCGGGGGATGATCCAGGATCGATAGCGCGCAGAGGGCAATCACGGCACAAAGAGTGCCGTGTGACGCACGAGGGCGCCAGTCCTCGGAAGTCATCCAGGAGAGGTTCTTCGGATGTCACGCGATCATCGCGAAACCGTGTGATCCACGAATCGGTTGCCAACGACATTCGCTTGATCAGACTCAACCTCAGCGAACATCGCTTCTGGAACCTCAATACCAAGTCGAGCGAGAATCGGCCGGTAGTAGTCAATGTCCTGCTGGTGCGTCCCAGCGTCATCGTCATCGAGATTGGTGTAAATTGCCTCGTTCTGAGCATTCATAACGGTGCAGAAGACGAAGTCGAGTGGCCGATCATAGCCGAGAGTGACCGTCACGGCGATGCCACTGCCGTCGACAGTCCGAATTATGTGTTGAGACATTATTGCTCCTTGTGTGCTCAAAGTTAAGCTGACGCCAGAAGGTTACTTGGCGTACTTCTTGCAACGGCTACATGGACGTGCTTGCAAGCCAGACAGTTCAAAGCCGCTGTCACGTTCTTCACTGCTGCCTCAAAGGAGTGGGGTATGTCACGAAGTTCACCGGCCTCCGAATAGAAGGAGGGTGTAATCGTCCCGCGGATCGAACGACTCTCTGGCGCCCAGAGGTCAAAGGAGATTGTTCCGTCGCGACCACGGAAGAGCAGAGTGGACGTCATCCTAGGTTTCGCATGCCCCTGCTCTGACTCGAGCAGATGTCGGGTTATGGCGAGTTCGTATGTTCGCCCGATGCGGAACATATCAATTCGCACAAGCTCCGGGGCCACAACAACTGCGTGGCGACCGTTGCCCGTGATCGAGTCGATCGGCTGCAACCACTGTATGGGAGCACCATCCCCATCGAGGTAGGCGCAATAGCGGCCCATATCTGATACGGCGCCTCCAGATTCGACACCACGGAGCACGTACCTCTTTGCGAGATGCTGGTGCTCTTTGGAGATCGAAGTCTGGCAGTAGATCCCGCGCTTGTCCAGGGCCCGAAGAGCAGATCTTCCAAGTGGGATGCCGTACTGGAGGAAGGGCGAGGACGATGCCTTTTGGTTGTACGAATGATTCTGCGCGTTCGTCTTCATCAGTCATCGACCTCTCTATGCCATCTGCTTCTTGCGAATCGGCTGACCGAGCGCGGCGCGGATATCGTCCGCGCTACAGCCGGCCCAGCACTTGTAGAAACGTGGATTGGCGACCTGGATTGCTAGGTTGTCACCCGATTTGTCTCTGCCCGCCTGCCTGCATGACGGGCATGGAGCCCACCAGTTGCGACTGTGCTTCGATTTGGGTCTCACATAGTCAAGGATTCGGAATTCCGTCTGGCCATCGCGAACTGGACCCGGAACGTAGGGCTCCCTTACAGCAGGTCTATAGTTCTCTGGCAGTGACATTCCCTGAATGAAGGTATGGAGTTCAGCCTCCGTTAGCTTCTTCATGCCGTTGAGATACGCCAGTTGAGTCTCTGGTTCGGTCGGCGCCTCATAGAACCAATACCGCCTATTGGTCTTACGGTGCACTCCGAGTGGAGCGCGGATCGCATTCCCGAACTCCCCATCTTGCAGCCGATCCTGCTTGGGGAAGACTTCGATCCCTTGCTTGAGACCGCCGCCAACAATCGGTACCCCAAGGCGTAGAGCGAGATTGTAGATATAGATACGGCACTCGGAGGCTAGTAGAGGCGTCTCCGCGAAGATCCAGAGATGCCCTCCCCGACGCGACTGCTCGATGGCCGCTTCAACACCGTCCTGCTTCAACTCCCATTGAAGTTTGAACAGAGCCTCGACTGCTCCGTCGAAGTCACCATCAATCGCGACCCACTTGCACCGCTGGGTCTCGGGGTTGATCGCGAACAGGTTGATGGTCACGTCGCCGTTTAGGTGCATGCGGACGACGTCACTATCAAGTGGTTTCGGTTCTTTGGTGGTCCAGTCCTTTGCCAGAAAGTAAGGAACCTTGCCATTCGGAAGAGGTTTGTGTGCCTGCATACCGAAGGCACGGCGGTTGACGAAGAGCCGGATGAAGTTGTTTGCTGTGTCCCGGCTGACGGAGAATTTCGCGTACACGGCAGAGCTCCTTTCCTTCAATTGGGCACTTTGTATCCCGGCTCCAAAACTCGGTCAAATCTCTCAAGGAAACGGCGAGCCCAGTGCGCATGCGGACGCACTTGCTCGCCGATTCCGGTTGATAGTGGATGGTTACGCGGCCTTCTGCTTCGGGACGGCGACAATCTTGAGGGTTGGAGACGCTGGTTTCGGAAGCTCGATCGGACGGCGGACGGGGAAATCGGAACCACTGCAGATGATGCTCCCGTGGTAAGCGAGACAGCGATTGATGCTGCGGATACGACCGGCGGACAGACGCATGGCGGCTTCTCCTTAGAAAGAAGGTGAGTTAGCACTGGTGAGCTGTTGTGCGTGGATGGAACCGGGAGGGGGCTGAAGCTACGCCTGGCCGACCAGAGCCGGGTTCAGCAGAAGACCGGGCTGGTCGACATAATGGAAGAGCTTGTATTCGCAGTAAGCGCGATCAAACTTCTCTTTGGTGAACTCGCACTCGCAGGCTTCGAACGAAAGCATGTACCAAACCTGACGGATACGATCGAGCACATAGATGGCGCCCGAGGTGATGTCACCCGGAACCATCTGCAGGAGCATGACGCCCTTTTGCGTTTGGATCCATCGGGTGGCGATGGCTTCTCCCAATTGGAGGAAGGCTTGTACGTCCTGGTCGACGGACTCTTTGGCTTGGTCGCGCCAATCCATGAGCGGGTGTGCGGACATCTTTCCGAGGCTGCGGGTCATGAGTTCTCTCCTTTCTAGAGGAACGGGCTGCGGGAGTTGGGTTTGTTGGGCTGGCGATAGCGCAGCGTCTTGTACCAGACGTTGGCCAACGTGAGGGCAATGCCGACCACTGCTGCGACGATCAGCCAATGCAGGAGCGGCATGCCGATGCTGTTGCGGAGACCTTCGACGGCGGACTTCAGGAAGACGAAGATATCGACTCCCGTCAGCGTGACGGCGATGACCATTCGAGTGAGAAAGTACGTGAAGACAGTGGAGGCACGGCGCGGCGTTGCCTCCGCCATGGACGACGGAAGAGAGGACATTGGAACTCCTTGTTTGGGTGGAAGTGCGACGCTACAGTGCAACCTAGGTGGGGACTGACTCGAGGTTCATGCCGCCGCCGGAAGTCTGGCTGCGGATGAACCTCTCCGGGAAAAGCAGGTGCTGTGGATGTACTGGTCCGCCATGAGCAGATAGCGGAGCCTAGAATCCCAACCCTTTCGAGCGGGTCTTGCGCGGCGTTTAGGGTCGGGCGGCAAGGTCCACGCGTATTCTATCGGCCAGCAGCTGCTCGACCATGGCGTGGTCCCGCGCCGTGCCGCCTCGGCGATCGCTAGTCGGGGCAGACCCAACAACGACACTGGTGGCGAATTCACGCCGCTTGGAATTGGAGCGCGGCGAAGTGTGAGCAGCGGGTCCGTGCGACGGGCGTTCCATTCGTCCAGGATGCGATCCGCATGTTTGCCATGATGATGTTCGGAACAGATGAGGTTCCCGCGCGGTTCATCAGGCTATCGCCACCATCACGCTCGCCAACCAAGACGACGTCGTAGACGACATCGGCGTCGCACCTAAGCGACTGAAATTAGTGATCCCATCGGCATTTCGATCCATTTGTTATCACATTCACTCATCTGCTGAGGTCCATTGGATAGAGCCGCCCTAATCGGCGTGCTTGAACCAGTTGGTCGTCAGCTACACTTGGCCACCCGGTTCAAAGGCCGGGGTCTTAGGTCTGAAGGCGACAGCGTCAGAGGTGATGCTATCGCTTTTCAGCTCACCCTCACCCAGAGCACATCGCTGGTGATATACCGGCGCAGGAAGCCGGTAACCTTACCGGAGGCGTCGCGCTGAAAGACCTTGCGTATGCGCGGGTTGCCTGGGGTGAAGAGCACGTCGCGCGTCTCCGCCCTCTGCTCCACCTCGTCGGCGCCGGTACGCTTTGAGAGCAGGCGGTTGCCGTCACGCTGGAGGACCAGCGTGTCTGGACCAGAGCAATACGTCCCTACCAGCTCGTCCATTTGGGCGGCCGTCAGGGTGAGCGCGGGCGGGTCCACCAGCACATTGGTGATGTGCAGGAGGCGCAGCTTCCAGTCTCCGTTCAGGCGCTGCCAGCTCTCGGTGAAGAGGTACTTGACCTGCTGCTCGTCGGTGTCTGTGTGGATCACGATAGCCGTGTCGCCAGCGCGGGTCAGTTGATAACTCTGGATCTGGAGAGGTTTTTCCGTATCCGGGTCCAGCGCGGCCAAAAAAGTAGGGAGAGGCGTGACGCCGCCTTCTTCGTCAACGTACGCGAAGTCCGAGCTTGCAAGTCTCTGCCAAGCGGCACGGTCGCCGCTGTGAACGGCCTTGAGCAGGGCCTCGTCTGCCCTGTGGAGTTGAAGACTTAGCGCAGGGTCAGGAGCGACGGTTTGCGCAACATTCGGCGTTGCGGCAAGAAGAGCCACACTGAGGAGAATCATTAACGTTTTCACACCAGTTCTGGTCATGTTGCAAGGATAAACGTCATGACGTTCCGGGGAACGTTCCATCAGTTCGTACATCTCAACTTCGTTTTGCAGGCGCGGCAGGTGGCGCACCTGCCGCGCGCGGAAGTCTGTTCGTACGCGCGTTATCTGCCAAACGTCGTTGTCTGTTTCGATCGCCGACTCAAGCAAATGGACTTCCGTGCACGTCAAGGCGCGCGCTCCCAGCAGCACGGAGCGCTTCATAACGCTTCGGCTGTGCTCGCCGAACTGGGACCGGAGAAGTTCGCTCCGATCTTCGTGCGTGTCAGCGATGAGCACACTGTCCGTTGAATAGGTGTAGTTGAGGCCGAGATCAAATACCTCAACCTTGAAAAGATACAGCATCAGCATCGGACTGTCCTCCTGAGACGTGTTGGGGCCAACCAGCCATAAGGGCCGGTCCGCAGTTGAGTGGAAGTGGGGAGAGCAGGTAGCTCGAAAATGTGGGGATTGAATGAGGAGGCTCAATTCTCGGAAGCCGGGTGGCGGGCTGCGCGAGGCAGTGTTTAGGCGGGACACCAAGAGGGGATTCTTGGTGGGTGGAAGAAGATTTTTGCTTAGAACGGCAGGCAGACTTGCGCGCTTCGGGACGCGATCACGGAATGTGCCGCGTCTATGATCTGCACGAGGCTGCCGGTCGAACGCATCGTGAAGCCGATCTTCTGCTCCAATTCAGAGACAGCATGTAAGCTTCTGGATCATGCTGTCGTATAGAGAGCAGGTCAGCGTCCGTCGAGAAAATGCACAACCTGCACGAGAGGCGGCGCAGGTAGCCGCCGTCCGTACCGTCCTTGTGATACTCGGGAACGTAGACCGGGTGGAGAGGAATGCGATGCTCCCAGTGCCAGGTCAGCACATCGGCAACGGACAGCTCGAAGATCGGAAACCAGTTATAGACCGCTCGCGGCTTCGTGGTCAGTGAAGAGTTGAGTGAAAGTGGCTGGAGCTTTGCGCGGGGTGGAGACTCTTCCAAACGCATCCCCATGCAGTTGAAGATCAGTCGGCATGGCAGAGTTCTGATGTATTTCTCAGTCGGTCCACGCTTCAGATCGGACGTACAATGCCGATATTGAGCGGAGGGGAACATCCCAAGCTGCTCGATCATCTGGAGGTAGTTGCGGCGAGGATTGCGCACGACGGTAAACGGAACACCGAACTCTGCGCACCGATCCCGTGCGAAGTCCGCAGCTGAAATGGGACGCTGGTGTTCAAAACCAGTGTCGCCATCACGGCTAATATGGTTGCACCTGGAAAATATTCGCGCACAAAGCCGAGCATGCGATTCGAGTCCTTCCCGCCAGAATGGTTGATTACAAACGCTACTGATCCATCGAAGCGCTGGATTAGGCGCTTCACTTCAACGAATGAATGGCACATCTTCATCCTCCGTTCACTGTGATTGGTCGTGGGTAGAGTTGCTGGAAGGGCTTCCATCAGCCAATTCGTTCGCTTTTCACAACCTAGCCGAAAATCAACCCAACACAAGGGGATAGTCAGATCGCAAACTTTTGAAAGCATGAGGGGTTACAAGGCGTATATCTGCTCAATCGCACTGCAAAAGCGGGCAATCGGGAGCTAATTGGGTTTCAATCGGCACCCTATGGGCAGGCAACTGGCAATCAAAGGGCAGACAAAAACTCTCTGTCTGTTGCTTTTGTGGCACGAGGAGCGGCGTGAAGGAACTCACGAAATGAGGTGACCGCATGTCCTGCGCCGATGTTAAGCACGGGTGTTCTTAGAAGGTCTCGACGAAAATCCTCGCTCAGTGCCACACCAATTGTCTTCTTCACACCGCGCATTTCAATGGCGAGAACGTGCGAGACATCATGACTGGAAGTGAGATAAAGCACCGCATCTGCCGTCTTGTCGCCATTCAAGACCGCTCGAATGTCGCTGTATCGTGCAGAGCCTTTGACCGTTCGCTCGTATTCCAGAGCGAGTTGCCACGCCCCTTCTTCCGTTTGGAGAGTGATGAAAGCATCGTAATCTTTTGCAGCTCCGCCATAGAATACGAGATTCCGTGAGGCCAACTCGAGCTCTGTCTGCCATGTTTGAAGCAATCCGCTCTCGCGCAATGCAAGTCGGATCTCCACCAGTTCCAGAGCGTGAAAGACCTGGGTTTCGTTCAGAATCTGTCGCCCGGTCGACGGGAGTGAGATAAGAGTGTGCCCACGCATTTCTAGGTAGGAAAGGCCCAAAGGAGTGATTCGGAAGATCGGTTGCCTGAAGAACTGGCTTGACGTCATGCGCAGGACAAGCCCCGCCTGTTCCAGTCGAGTGAGTCTCCAGTGCACACTACGGCGAGCGATACCGCTCTTCTCGGTAGCGAGCAGGCGATACAGTTGGTTGAGTGTGATGGCACGCGTATTCCGAATGTGGAGCAATACCGGCAGATCGTGTTCATCGGAAATAGCAATACAGCCTTTGCGATACCTCATAATTCACCTCCCCAGGATGCGCTTGAAAGTTCCAGGCGAGTCAAGTCACCAGACAACACCCACCGGCCCAGATTGCTTTCAATCCAATCGTTCCCTCTCATGAGAGCCATTAATTCGTAGCGGTCGCGGCGCAGGCTAACGGAGATCAGCTGCACTCCATCGCTCTTCCAGCCCGGGCGGCTGAATCGGATCGAGCCGCCCATTCGTTCCGTAAGTGTCACGAGGTAACCTTCTGGCGTCGCGTTCTGATCCAGAAGACGGGTGATCAGCAGGTGCATCCGGCCGTGCATTCGGTTCGGCTCATTGCATTCAACGGCACGTCCGAGAACGTGATCGGGAAACTCCGGATTGAATCCGCTGCTCCGATTGAAGCGGACCTGCCCCGGATACACCCAGCACAAACGCAAGCGATTGCCGTATCTCAGGCCTGCGGAATTGAACCATGCGGCATGGCGACGCAAACAGAAAGGGTCGGCCACGTCCAATGGACGTGCCGACCACCAGTTGGTTCCGAGGCCGATTATGCGGACGCGCACGGCTCCAATCCCTCCACGAGTTCCTGCACCAAAGCCCGAGTCATCGCGTTTCTTTCCGGTCCATTGGTCCGATACAGAAACCAGATCTGAAAGTAGAAGTGCTTCGGAAGCGGCATCTCGCGCTGGTGATACAGGTCGAGACAACGTCCCAGCTCTGACATCAAGTGGGCGAATTCGATCTCGCGGTCTTCGCCGACGCCCATCGTTCTGATTACATACTCCCGCCACTCCGGCGCACTCTCTCGTCCGGATACGTTGTCCTTGTAGTGGGTCCACAAAGCGAAGTAGGGGTTCTTTGTACGCAAATGTTCCAGAAGCTGCTCGATGATTTCGCGGGGGGTGACAGGATACGGGCAGTCCCCCCCGGTGGACCTTCCGCTCGAGGCCGTGAACAGGAACTGGATTATGTCGCCCATAATGGTGTTGTTCAGAGCCTCCAGTTCCTGCGTTCTCCCCGGTTCCGCCATTGCAGAGATGCGCTCGATCTCCGAGGATAATCGTTCGGGGAAGGGCTGGGATCGCACTTCATAGAACTGCTGGTACATCCTGGTAAGCCCAATCGCAAGAGTGAACGGGATATCCTCGGCGGCCACGGTCTCGTGCACAAAAGCGAGCCACTCTTCTTGAGTTCGAAAATCATTGCGTGTTTTCAAGCGCTCCTCCTATGCACCCTTGAGTGTTTGGTTGCGACGCCGCTCCTGCTCTAAGTCCTGAGACACCTGATTCAGGCGTTCTCTTAGGTTGCGTTCTGAATTGCGTAGCGCCTGGTTCTGGCCTTGGAGAAGTGTCGTTTTTTGTTGCAACTCACCGGAAGGTGCGATTCCGGTCTCTACCTGTTCTGTGTGGGACGCCGGCGACTTAGGCGCTGCCGCCTCCGATGGAACACGCGTCTTCTTCCCAGTTTGTTTCTGTGAGGGTTGTTCTGCTGCCTGAGACTCTGAAAGTTGTTCCCTATTGGGAGATGGCGTCTGATTCAGAGCGGCGTTCTTCGTTTCGACAAGCGTGTTGTACATTCCGGTGCGACGAACGATCTCCCGTCGATCGATGACCCGGCCATTCCACAGTTGGGAGATCAGGTTCGCCGCGATGATCTCGCGCTTGTCCTGGGCGCGGAGAACAAGAACAAGCGCTGTGGAGGTCGCAGCAAGGAGCGAGAGGCTGAGGACATTCGACCAGAAATAGATGTTCTGGATGGTGTAGCCCACAAGCTCACTCCGTGCATCCGCGGCGGAGTTCCCGTAGTCTTTGTTGTCCGGATTGATCTTGCCCAGGGCATAGTCAAGTACGCCCTGAGATCGTTTCGGTGCCGGCTTTGACGGTGCAGCAGGCGGCGTTGATTGTGCTGGATAAAGGGACGACGCGCTCAAGGCAAAACCAAGGATTGCGACTCGGCTGATGTTGTTCATGACTCCTCCCCTGTCCAGAAGCTCGTCAAGGTACCGGCGGTCCTGCGCCGTCCACGACGTGGTTCGTCACTGCTAAATCGCAGGTTAGCGCCCACCTCCGGATTGATCACGTCATGCATCCGCGGATAGAGCAACGACTTCATCTCTTCCGGCCGGTAGGTCATTGCTCTCCGCGCGTGGAGATGAGAGTGGAGTGTGCCCTCGCGTGGATCGACCATCAGGATTTCGAGTTGACCGACCGGCATGTTCTTGATGTGCTCTTCGCGTGCGCGAGTCTCACGGATATCGCTCTCATTGCCAGTTCCGGTCTCGGTGTATTTTTGGCTGAACACCCCGGTTCGACGCACGGCGAGGCTGCGGCGTTTGCGCAGGACCCTTGAGGAAGCTTTCAGGAACCACTGCGCCGTAGACTCGTCGGTGCCGTTCATTAGCATCTTGGTGCCGGGGGCCGAGCATACTTCCTCAGCAAAAGCCCGGCTCACATTCTCGAGCTGTGGCACAGCTTGGAAGGAGAAGAGGAAGGAGACACGAGCGCCACGAGCGGTCTGCAGGACCTGCGAAAAATCCGGATCGGCGTACCGCGCGATCTCATCGCAGATGACGCTGAGAATCGGTTCCTGTTCAAGGTTCAGCGACAACATCTGCTGGTAGCGCTTGCCAACCATTAGCCGAATGTTCTGTAGCAGGATCTTTCCGAGTGCTTCGCTGGCTCTCTTGTTCTTATTCGAGTTCAGGGAGATGACGAGGATGAGCCCTTTCTCGACGACCTCCTCGATGGTGAGCATGTTCTGGTAGGAACCAGTAACGATGGAGAGATCATCCTCCAGGAAAGCCAACAATTCATTCAGTAGACCCTGGATCTTGGTGATTCGCTCCCTGTCCGCCAGCGACTTGCGAATCATTTTGATCGACATCTCAAGGTTCAGCCGCATCGTTAGTGAGATAGACGGAAGGTTGTCGATACGGCGCTGTGCAATCCCGATCTGCTCATTCAGTATCTTTTCGTCCAGGGCCATGACGAGCACATCACGCATGTTGAACACCTTGCCGGTGTAGTACAGGATGCGGACGAGATCGGAGAGGTACGCCTCCTGGTGTCCCGCGAAGAAATCCTCCCGCATCCCGAAAGACGAGAAGATAAAGTTCACGTGCTCTTGATAGAGCGAGTCCGGGCTGTAAAGAGGGTTGTACGACCACGATTCCTGTGGATTGGACGGATCAATCAACCGTAGATCTTCCATCCTGCCAGCGGCTTCGATGTGGGGGAGGAGCTCCTGCACGAACGCCTGGTCGCCCTTGCCATCGAAGATGATAATGGGCATACGCCTTCCGTGGAAGGTCCGGTTGACGTCCTGCGCAATGATGCTCTGAAGCAAGGTTGTCTTACCCGCGCCGCTTCCACCTGCGATGACTCCGTGCTTGAGTCGGACAGAATCCGGCCAGAACCATGGTTCACCGTGAACGTTGTAGCCGAGCAGGGTGCTTCCTTCGTAGCGAACTCGGCTGAGATTCTTCTCATCGGTATCGCCGGGAACATGTAATGCAGGATGGGGCCAAGCGTCCTCTCGTCTCTGGCGCCTGCCGAAGCAATCGGAGAGAATAAGGCCGCTACCGAAGAGCAGGATGGCTAGGTCGAGGAATAGCTCGAGGCACTGAGTGTTGCGAAGATGCAGGCGAGAGACGCCGACATACCAGAGGATGGCGACGAGAGCGCAGCCTCCAAGGACGATAATGGCGGCAGCATCCTCGCCGGCACGGGGTGCTGGCCGGCGGTCGTCATATATCGCGCTCACCGCCGTGCTCCAACGCTGAAGTAGACGAAGGCCGCGATAAGCAAGAGGACCATGACACTTGCGACGACGAGGGGCGTGCTCGGACGCATTCTTCCCGTCTCCGCAATTGGCTTGATCGTATCAGATACTCCTCTGCGAAGGACCTCTGCGAGGTTGATTTCGCCATCGGAGCGATAGACCCGGCGTAGCATCTCCCGGGCCTCCACCGAGGTGATGAGACGGTCCGTTGCCATCTCAGATCACCACGGTCTCGACAAGAGCTCCGGACGCAGAGGAGCCGAAGTTCAACTGGTAAATTTCTGGTGTTGTGGCGGCGGACCTGTGGACCAGGACATACCCGCTCGTCGAGGCGCCTGGCGAAACGTCCGTCTGTGCTGACTCTCCTGTAACCGTTGTTGCTGTTCCGTCAGGTTTAGCCTTGAAGCCGCTGAGAGTCTGTGGGGAAATCTGGTGATTTCGAAGGGCAAGAAGCGAGATCGGAGTCTGCGAGGGTAAGAGGCGGGCGATCGACGGCGTGGTCACCCGAAAGGGTGTGGTCGAATGGTTGACGATCTCGTACTGGAGAAATGTTCCTTCGCCCGTATGCAGTACGTGAAGAAGAGAGACCGATACTTCTGTGGGGGATAGCTTCAGCGGCTGCTCCGCGACGATATTCTGGGCCCCAAGCATCGCCTGCGACGTGGCCGCTGCTGCGCCCTCTTGCCGCTCTTTCGCAGAAGACGCATCCGCGGCGGCGCGAGGGGATGCAGGAAGATTCCGCACCAGCACATTCATCTTCGCCACATCTCCCGGTGCGTCGAGTTCATAGGCGACTTGGCGGGACGCGGTCCATAGGATTAGGTTGGTCGTGGCGCTTTCTTTGAGCGGTTGCAGAAGAACTTTGTCTCCCGCACGTTCGATCTGGAATGACTCCAGATCCGCCGCGGCGATGAACTGGATCGGTTCGCCGAGATCGATCGCCGTGAGGTGATGCAGTGCCGTGTGGATGTGGGGAAGGTCCTGAAAGTTGATGTTCTGCGCCTTCGCGGTGAGCGCGAATAGCACGATGGCAGGAAGCCAGAAACGGTTCATAATATCCTCCGTGCGCCCGTTCGAGGCGACAGAATCTCCGGCGAGAGGAGGCGCAGACGAAAGCCGCACCTCCTCCAGCAGGGTTAAGAGCGATCTCCCCGAAACGGAGAGATTCTCGTGTCTTCGAAGACAAGGTCGCGTTTCCCCGCGTACTGAAAGAGGAAGATCGCTTTCTTGGTGTCTTCGGCCCCCGGGTTGGGGATCACTTCGATGAGATACGCTCGCTGTTCGTCATCAAACTCGACGTAGCCATCGATCGTCTTTGGCTTCCGGACCGGAACGCTTTCGCCTCCGGTCTGCTCTGCGAAAGCATCGACTATTTCCTGCGGGAAGGTATGGAAGAGAGCTGCACCGGTGCCTTTGCCGCTGGTGACGACATGTGCCATCGCCTGTGCCCAAGCTGCCCGGTTATCGTGCTTGCCCTCAGCCCAGAAGTGCATGAACAAGTTGAGCGAACGGAACTGCTTCTTCGCCTCCTGCTCAGACTCCCAGACCGCCGCTTGTGCCTTGTTACGGGCAAGCACGGCTGACTTTCGTACTTCCTTGTCCTGTCCCTGCCGTACTGCCTCCCAAAACGCCTGCGCATTGTTCAACTCCAAACGGAGTTTCCCTTCGCGTTCGGCTATGCGAGAAGCAATATCGCCAAAGATGTTGTTGACCAGTTCGCACTCCTTGAACATCTCCTTGCTGACCGAGTGGCCAGTAAAGAGCCCACGGAAGTCTTCCATGGCCATTTTTTCCTGTTCGAGGTCACCCAGTTCTTTCCGCACCACGTTGTACATCCGGCCCACCTTATCGGTGTCGACGACTTCGAGGTGCATGGGCATATCCGTAACCCGGCGCTCGCGTTTGTAGCGAAGCCAGGGTGCCGAATTGACCTCCTTACGGATTTCGCGCACGACTTCTTCATCCACGGATACCTTGTGCTTGAGAGAATCGAGCGCGTTTTGCAGTTGAATGACCAGTTGGTAAGCGAGGTCAATCCTGCCGGCTGCCACGCACGAGGTCTTCAGATCCGTGATCGAACCGATCTTGTTTCCACGTGCCTTCATGGCGACCAGATGTACGTTCCACCATTGGGAGCGGGCCTTCGTCTTCGTCTTCTCCGGATTGGTGAAGTGTTCCCCATACGCAATCCGTCCCTGAACGAACTTCGGGAACTGATCGGATGGAATGGCGCAGATCGTGTCATAGTCGAAATCCCCACCGTTCTTCGCCGCCGTCTCCGAATGCAAAATGTATGTTCCATTCATCCGGAGCTGTGTGCGCAGAATGTGGTGAATTACGCCTTCGGGTAATTCCGATGTGCCAAGCGCTTCTGTGAGACGAGGTACAAGTTCGCCATCCAAAAGATGACGAACAGGCAGTAGATCTTCCTGCATCCGTATGGGATATCGGACGCACAGACTCTGCTCCGAGGTGAGGGAGGTGATGGCGGCGTCCTTTGGAATCCAGTCGGACGCGAAGAGAATCTTCCCTCCATGCTCAACCAGAACTCCGTCATCGACCAATGCGAACGCAGGAAGACGGAGTGTCCCTCCTGTCATTGCGCGAAAGGCCCAGCGTGCCAGCTTTCGATTCAACTGGTTGGCAACGAACGGAATGCGGATCGCACTGCCGCTCTTGTCTGCCAGAAGAACTGCTTCTGACGGGTCACATCCTTCCTGAGGAGTTGCTACTGCCGTTTCGTCGAAGCTTTCTGTATCGAAGCTGTCGTCGAAACCAATCTCCTCTTCCTCGTTCCGTCCCAACAATTTGAGAAGAGCGGCATAATCCCCGTCCTCCCATGCTTTACGTACCTGCCGAACTTCCTCGATAGTCGGAGGAATGATCTCGGTACGAAGAGCCTCTTCCGAAGCATTTTCGACCAGCGTGTAACTTGAGCCGTAGAAGGTCTTCCGGGAATATTGCTTAATTCCAAGAATGACCGGACCCTGGACGAGTCTTCCGGTGGTCTTCGCTTGCGGGATAAATTTGCCTGATCCCTTAAGCTCGGGCTTGCAGGAGCTTTCGGGCAGAATGATATCGACACCTAGCTTTTCAGCTACGCGATCGCTCATTGCCTTGAGAGCACCCTTCGCCTGCTTCGGTTCGCGTGCATCGAATGCCAGTCGAAACTGGGCGAATCGATCCTGGGGAAGTTGTAGCTTCCGGTACAGGGACTCGCGAAGCCATCCGCGGCAATCGTTAGTGCCAAGGATATGATCCTTGACGACAAGGACTGTCAGGTCTGGCTCCTCGATTACGGTCTTGCAGTCAGAGATGAGGATGGAAAAGTACACCATCGCAGCCTCTGGCCAGTGCTGAAAGCGCTCAGCAATGTCCTTAGCGTGATTGGTATCGACGAAGTAGAAACGTCCGTCCTTCGCCGCACCACTTGCGCCTGCAAGTTTGTAGTGCACTCCCTGATAAACCAGGTTTGCCATCCGGCTTTCCACCACTGATTGCTCATAGGCGTCGAGTTCGGTTGGAACACTCACGCGTGCGACCTTGATCCCTGGATAGATCTGCAGGAGGAGCGTGCCCTCGAGCGTGTCTTTCCGGTTGAGTTCCGATTCCTTGCGTGTGACAAGGCCAAACGCATCAATCGAAAGCTCCAGGATGAGCTTCGGGTGATCCGTCACGGATTGGGTCATGTTCGCTGTCATCGTTTCTCCTCACTGTCTGGCGCTCCAGATGAGTGATTGAGAGCTCGCTGTCCCGAGTTCGTCTCACTTATGCCTGGTGCCCGTGTTAGGGGTGGTTTGATAACCGAACCAGGCCTCAGTGATCGAGTCCGGGTCAGCATGGAATTCCTCATCGCCTCGCGATAAGGGTTCAAGAGAGGCTGACAGTGGCCTGTAACAGGGTTGTCTTCTCTTTGAATGCCGTGTGCTGACCGCTAAATGTTGTGTGCTGACCGTTGGCTACTTCGTGAGCGGCCGCTTCACCAATACGGGGTTTCCTCCTTGAATTTCTGCTTCTGCGCGGAAGGCGGTCACCACGTAGATGACGCCGGCCTTTTGCTGAAACGCTTTGATCAGTGCATCGCTCTCCGTCGGCGCTTCCTCGCCCAGCTCAGGCTTCTGAGGCGACGAGCCTTCCTTCGCCAAAAAGAACCGGGCGATCCCCTCTGAGCCGCGCGGCTTCCGGCCTTTTCGGGCGTTCGTCGTCACGGGAATTTGTTGTGGTGACTGTAGCGCGACCGTCTTTTGCTGGACTGCTTCCATCAGCGTCCCTCCTCACTCGTTTCCGTCTGGTCCGAAGCCGACAGGACCGCATTTCTCCGTTCACCATCGATCGGGTGCTCGCTGTATTCCGCGATCCAAAGACCATCCGGATTGAGGTCACTGCGTCTGTCCGCGACCAGCCGAACCCTATATTCATTTACAAAGTGATCTGTGACTTCGCTCCCCTTGGTAAGGTGGTGGACATCCTTCACCCCGTAGATCAGATAGGTCAAAGGTTCGCTAGCAACAGGGGCGATCTCGCGGAGATGAAATACCGACTGAATCTGGTCGTCGTCGATCTTGCCGCGCACATTGTTGTCCGACATGGCCTTGATCGTGGCGCCGCGCAGATTACGCGTCATCCGATTCAAGGCTGCCGCCCAATGATCGTCTACGTTGGTCGGACTGTAGTTGAGGTAGTCCGTAAGGAATCGTTTGACGAAGACCTCCGTCAGGTAAGGATCGCCGGCGGAGCTGGTCGTAACGGGAGACGATTGCCCCAGAACGGAGGGCTCGCCGTTGACTCCGATACGGATAACCGTAGGAGGCTTCAGACGAACCGCTATGGCAAAAACCAGTGCAATAATGGCGAGACCAGCCATGAGAAAAGCGAGCAGCCACGCTCGGTTGGCATTGGCAAGGCGCGCACCGTCCATCTCGTAATACTTCGGGCGAGCACCCAGCTCGTTCGTTATCTCTTTTGTACCGGACATAACCGTTCTCCTTCTCCCATACGAAGTCCACGCGGATCCGTTGTTATTTGGGACTTTCTTCAGAGTGTGTCTTCTCGTACGCCTCTGAGAAGTTTGCACTTACAGCCTTGACGCTTTGACGAATCGTGGAAGCAGCGTCTGCGACAGCGGTAGTCGCCGCGCTACTCGCGGCCTGCACACCCCCTCCTGCCGTCTCCCGGGGATGCGTCACAGCGCTTGCGACCTTTGCTGCAACAGTCGCTGCCTTTCCAGCAACGCTCGTCGCGGCCCCTGCGGTTTGCCCCGCTTTGGCGCCGAATTTACCGGCCGTTTCAACCGGGTTGGCAATTGCACCGACTACTCTCTGAGCGACTCCTCCAGCGCTTCGAGCTCCACCCATCGCGGCCTGTGTTGCGAGACGGGCACCATGGTATGCACCCCATGTCGCTAAACCGTGCGAACGCGTCAGTGCCGGGGTGGGGCCGCTTGGCCTTCTCGAAGAAGGGTTCGGCGATGCACCATCTCGTTGGGTCGAAATAGTACCACTCTGCGAGGACCTCTCTTTAGTAATTTCGCCAGCAAGACTGGTGGACGACTGTGCGCCAGTTGAAGAAGGGTCGTCTTCGCCCTTCCACAGCCTAGGCGTCGGATCAACCGCAGATTCGAGACCACCCCGGATGCTATCCGCTACTGCCTCGCCTCGAGTCGGCGAAGCGCTCTCCGATGCTGTCAAAGCTGCATGGCCGTTTATATTTGCAGGTTGGTTTGGCTGTGCCCGCTGGGCGGCAGCAGGCTGATTTGATCCGGTCCCAACGCGGGAGTTTCCCGCAGCGGAGCTACTTCCACTCGCAGCCTTTCCTCCGCCTGTGGCGGCCTCTCCAACCGAGTTTGTTATACCCGCAGCTACACCCTCCGCTGCCGCGATACCTGCGGTCAAGGCAGTGGTGGCGGCTCCGAGCAATGTTCCGGCAGTTGCACCTACTTCACCGCTCACAATCCTCTTCGCAATGAATGGGATCACCGCAATAGCAAGTGAGTAGATGATGCTTGCCGCGCCGATCAGGAACGACCCCTCGAGATTCCCCAGCCCCCCGAGAAAGTTGTTCTGGCTGAGCATCTGTCCGACCTGGCCCATTTGGACTGCGCTCAGCAGCGTGCCGAAACCCCCATACAAGATCGGCCACGCATTCCAGATGAAGACATTTTCGACATACGCCTTGGCAAGCCTGCTGGTTGCTCCAAGCGGCATGAAGGCGATCACGATCGGACCGAAGATATAAAGGACCGACCCATAAAATATGTAGAAGAATCCGAAGATCGCGATGACGAATGGATAGAGGATATAGGCCACAAGAATCAATAGGCCGTCGATTAGACCAGCCATTGAGCCCGTGACCAGACCCCACATCTGCTGGGCTCCATCCTGGCTGTATTGGGTGCTGATGTCGTTCTTCCAATTGTCCAGGAGATTGCCGACCCCTGTAGCGTTCCCGATCCAATTGCCGGCGTTGACGAAGCCCTGGTTGACCGTGGTGAACACGGCACTGTAATTCATGACGACGATTGCGGTGACGACATACTTGATAAGGCTGACGCCGAGCCCGCGGACATCGCCGCCATGCAGAGCAGCCTGGTACACCTGCCAAAGGAACCCGATCAGTAGGACCACATAGGCAATGTTTTGCATCCCCGATGTGATACTGGTCGAATTAATCCCTGAAATGGCCTGAGTCAGGAAGCTCTCAAACAAATTCAACTGCGTTCCTTGAAAGAATGCGAGAGTCGCGATGCCGGGATGAACTTGAATGATCGAAGACATCATGATGACTTCACCTGTTGGTCAGTGTTCCGGTGACGACGCTGTTATGGTTTGTGCTGTCTGATGTCGCGAGCTTCGCGATCCCGCTCTGGTTGGCAAGGTCGACGCCGCGCGTTCTCATCAACTCGGCAAGGGCCTCTTGGGTGTAGGCATTGGCGCGCACAACCCACACATCCGCCTCCGCCTCGATGATCGGAGCGCTCCCAGGAGCGGCCTGTTGGATCTGCTGGCCCATCTGGGTCGCCTCCGTCAATTCGCTCTCAGCGAGATTGTCAATTTGGAGGGCTCGCTTCATCGCATCCTGGGCCTGGGTGTCCGTCATATCAGTCATCGTTCGCACCTGGGGGGACGCGGTGTTTTGAGCCATCACCACGCCGTATACGGATTGATATTGGGAAGAGATGGCCGGTACGTTGTTGGCATTACGGGAGAGCAAGGTTGTCTCGAAGCTCTGCGACTGAGGCAATGTGGCACTCGACACGTTCACGTGGAACATGTTGTTGAGGTTGGTGAATTGACTCTCGAACTGCATCACCGCACTTTTGGCCTGATTGATCGCGGTAAGTGGATACATCACCTTCTGTTCGTAACTTGCAATACTCTGCTCGGATTGATTGATGGTCTTGAGCGGTGCCGCCATGTAGGTGCTCATGAGCGACTGCATCTTTTGCAGAGCTGCGATGATCGCGGCGGTGTCGATGCCAAATTGTCCACTTGCACGCTGCGGCAGGATGATCAAAAGGCCGAAAGCTACCACCAACGCCTTTAGTAGAGTCGGGCGGTACCAACTGTGCTGAAGGATGGTCTCCTCGAAACTGGAAGCCCTCTTCGCGGCTTCCGGAGTTAGGTGCTCCCGACGACCCGAAAAGAATGGCTTTGGCCGCTTCGTTAGGTTCTTTTTCAAATCCGTCATATTTAGCTCCTCAGTGATTGGTGAGTGCTCCGGTGACCATACTGTTGACGCTCCCCGATGCGTTCGTCCTGCTCTTCACAAGAGCGTTATCGTGAGCGATCCGTCCAGCTTCCTGACGTAGTTGAGCTGCCAGCATCTTTTGCATGTAGGCCTGGCACCGTAGATTGGCTATTTGGGCTTCAGCAGTCAGATATGGGTTTGAGCCGGGCGTGCTGGTGGCGACCTCGTTCTCCATAACATTCGCGGCCTGCAGGGTGACGTCCTGGGCCTGATCTGCAATGAGCGTGGTCTTTAGATTTTGCTGGCTCAGCGCGTCATCCATGTCCATCATCACGCGGTCCTGGGGCCTCGCAGCATTCGCCTGGGGAACCGTTCCATAGTTCGTTGTAAAGCTTGTCTGCAGGGACGGAATTTGCGTTGACAGACGACTGCGCAGAAGGGTTTCAAACTGCTGCGGTCCCGGAAGAACCGCACTGCTGAACTTTGTTGTGAAGATCTGGTTCATCTGATTGCGGTACGTATTGATAGAGTTCGATACGAATCCGCGCGCCTGATTCAGAGCGGCCAGCGGCCACATTGTGGTTTGGTAGAGCTGCTGGACCTGCTGCTTGATCTGGTTGATCGCCTTGAGCGCGCCACCCATGTCCGTCTGGATCGAACTGAAGATGGAGTCAAAGACACTGAGGAATTGTCCATGCGCCAGCCGTGGCGCCAAGCAACCCGATTCCACAAGAAGAATGGCAACCATGAGTCTGTGTTTCCAACGAGGACGACGAGCATGCGAGTTAGCAATTGTCGGTGGATTGCTTGGTTTGTCATTGTCGAGGAGCGGAACCGTATTGGAGTTGGTGTCGTAGCTCATTGTGCCGAAACCTCCTGCATCTCTCCGGACAGTTCCACCGCCAAAGGTCCAACCGAGGCCAATCCACGCGGATACTGCACCGCAAGCGCCTCATATGCCTCGATGAGCGGGAGCTGCCGATGCTTGCCAAGCCACCACTTTCGGAAGTGCCGTTCCCGCGCGTAGGTCGTGGTAAGCCAGTAGTCGACTGCGCTCGGAACAATCCGGATGGCGTGCGTGGACTCCGCCTTCTCGCCCACCGCAATAAGGAACTCTGCACTATGTCCCTTCTTGGGATGAGCAAATGTTTTGATCTGATTGAGGGCCGTCTCATTCAGGTGGACATGTTCACGGAGGGCTGTCATGTCACCCGGCTGCTTGCCGATGATCTTGGTCGTGGCGTTCTTGACGATGCCGGCGCCGTGCTCGTTCGGCCGATCCGGCGTACCTACGAAATCTTCCGGCGTCTGGCTGATGCCCCAAACACTGGCATTGCGCTTACGAGCAGTGCGAAAGAGTTGAACGACGACGCTGGCGAGGATCGGCGACTCCAGCAGCGCCCAGCATTCATCGAGCAGCACAATGCTCGGTTGCCCCGTAGATCCCGAAGCGCGATACGTGGCCGTATGAGCAATGAGCAGACTCATGGCCCGTTCGAGGCGAGGGTCGTCCTTCAACTTCTCCACGTTGAAATAGAGCCATGGATTGTTCAAGTGAACTGTTGTCGTTCTATCGAAGAGCCGCGCATAGGGTCCTTCGTCCACCCAGGCGCGCAGTTTCGTTGAAGCCATCTGGGCCATCGCGTTGATCTTCTGGTTGCGATCGCGGTCCTGCCAATGCGCCAGCTCCGCCGCAAGATCTCCAAAAAGCGGCACCGGGTTCGAAGTCTTCGCACTGCAGCGCTTGTAGGTGGAGGCAATCGCTTCGAGCAGGACGCTGTCGAGCAGGTCAATGTCCATGTCGGGAGGCGTGTTCTCACCAAGCATGTGGCGAGTCAGGTTCTTCAAAAACGAAATCTGATCGTTAGACGGCTTGATCTCTCCTCTCGGCAGGTCCCATGGATTGATTGTCTGATCGCTGTCGAGGGACATCTCGATCATCTCTCCGCCCATCAGTTCAACCAGCGGTTGATACGAATCGCCACGTTCCAGGATGGAGATAAGGGGATTGCCCCGAGCCGCCATCAACAGCATCTGTTGTGCGGCGAGTGTCTTCCCTCCGCCACTCTTCGCCATCAGGAGGCCATTCGCGTCTGAGAGGTCCGGATCGAACATAGAGAACGGAATTAGCTGCCGATAGGGTGTCTCAAACAGGATGAGAGGGCTCCGGCGGGTGCCCGTCCACGGCATCTCTACGGGGACGAGATCGGCAACATTAGACGTGAGCATGTCCTGATCCCGCTTGTCAGGCTCGGCCATACCGGGCAGTGTCCCGAGAAAGATGCGTCGCTTCGCAATGGACTCCATCACCGCCTTCGCACCGTTCATATGCGTAAAAGCGTTCAGGACCTCCTGCGTACGATTGGCGAGCTCACGCTCCGAACGTTCCAGATCGCCGAGGGTGACTGCCTGCTGCGAGGTCCGCACCACCACCGACAGGCTCAGCTTCGCAGTCTTGAGAGAAGAAGAGATGATGGCGCGCTGGATTTGAATGAGCTGGGCCTGCGCGACCTCTGCTTCAGGATTCGATTTGAAGTTGCCGTTCGCGTCCTTCTGCGCGGCGGTCATCTTCTGCAGGCGCTTCTTATAACCCTTGAGAACCTTGACCTGATCAGGGATGACAACCTGTCCGCTGATGACTACGGGAAACCCGAGCGTGGAGAAGTTCTGCAGCATCCCCGGGAATGTGGCATCGGGAAGCTCTTTCAGGCTGACGACCGAATATAGGTAGCCATCGATATTGAGGTAGCTCTCTGTCTCATTGAGGATGCTCGACTGAGTTGCCTGCTCACGTGCGCTGCGATAGTCAAGCAACTCTTCGCCTGGCACATAGGGGCGGCGGTCGCGGCGGGACGGATGCTGGGAGTGCTTGAGTTCCTCGAACAACTCCTGAGTGGATAGTCTCCGGGGACCCAGATTCGTCGCCTCCATCGACCCCTCGATCCCGCGGAGAATTGACTCGAACTCGGCAAGATAGGTCTCATGCTCACGACGCGTTCGTTGGATCGCCTTCTTTTGGCTCACCGTGAAGCCACCAAGCTTCCGGTTTTGCTGCGCCGAGTGGTAGAGCTTAGCGTGGATACGCGGGTCCCACACAAGATAGATATGGAGGTGATTCTCGAAGTAGAAGCCGTTATGCTCCTTCTCCATCCACATCCTCATTCGATGTGCGTCGAGCGCCATAACCTCGGGCTGTTGGCTCCGCTGCTGCTGGACGTAGCTGTCGAGGAGATCTCCCAAATGTTCGGAGATCTCATACCGAAACTGGAGCCGCATGCTGACGTCGGGAATGCTGCGAAAGAGAGCCTCGAGCATGGACTTGGTCTGGTTTCGATCCTCGTCGGTGGCAAAGTAGGTCAGGATGCCGCGTAGTTCGTAGCCGGCGACAAAAGCCCCGTTTGTCCGCACCATGACGTTGTCTCCGGCAGGAAGGTCGCGCAGGGGCAGCAGTTCGCAAACAGCCGGAGACTTGAGACTCTTCTCGTGTTGCTCGTGGGTCATTGGCATGTTTTTGATCCTCCTTGCGGCGTGGGTGGTGCCACGTCTCGCAACCCTTCTTCTGCAATCCGAGCAAGTGGTGCGATGCCCTCATGGAATCGGGCCGCGAACAGGACACTCGCAAACACTGCTCGCGCGGCTTCCGGGTCGAGATGTACATCGACAGACCCACTTCGTGACATTTCAATCGAAGCCTGCATAGGTCACTCCTCCTCTCCAGCAACATAACTCTGCGTCAACTCCGAATCTCGTTCAAGTGCGCACCATGCCTTTGGGGAGAAGAACGAGCGGACCAGGTCGGTCAGATAGCCCCGCGGCCGTCCATACTTGAATAGGATCAGGAATGGGACGGCCAACGCTGGCACGACAAATTCCATGAAGACGTTGAGCGGCATGCCAAGGACATGCGCGGTGTCTCCGACGAAGTGGGCCAGCAGGTTCATCAGCGCTGCCAGGGCCAGTACGAGGATCAAATCCTCGAACTCGAGACCCAAGAACGACACCTTCGTATTGAGATTGCGATGGACCGGCGTCAAGTCGAGACTCATGTGCCTACCCTCCTACCCCGTGTGCTTGCGTTACCATCGACTCGGCCAGCCGCATCACTCCCGAAACCATGAGAGCTGCGACTGCGGCGACAAACTTCCTGATCCAGGTCGATCCTGGATAGATCTCTGAAAGCACACCGGCCATGTGGAGTGCCATCGCAGCGAGTTGAGTCAGAGCGAACATGGGCAGAATTACGTTTGCCGTCCAGTTCACCAAGCTCATGCTCGCCAACCAGAAGGCGTCGGCATTGGTAGCGCCGGCATGCTGGACGAAGCCTTCTAGTGCGCGAAGCATTCCCGAACACATCAACGAGGCGAACCCGCCGTACAGTAAGTGTTCAAATGGGCTGCTTTTGCTGTACCGATAGACGGCGCTCGCAAAAAACATCCCGGCCATCGTCGGCATTATGGTGTTTCCTGCCCAGGAGGCGAGATTTGTGATTGCTCCGTTGAAACTCATCCTCAGCTCCTATGCCGCCATGGCTTGGAAGAGTGCGAGGAGACCACTCACACTCAGAAAAGAGATCGCGGCGAAGACCAACCGAGTCCAGGGTCTGTGCCTGACAAAATTGATGACAGCTCCCACGCAGGCGAGGCCAGCTGCCGCAGGCATAATCTGCCCGACCAGGTAGTTCCATAGGGAAGCAAGCATGTCGGTGGTCGCATACTGACTGCCGTCATTCCACCCCTGCATGAGCTGCATCGTGGCCGATAACGACATCAGGAAGAGTGCGGCTACGATCGATGCAAGGGGGTTCTCGCCTGCAGCTCCGTCTAAGCAAGCCTTGAGGACGAAGTACGCAGCGAGGACTGGCACGAACTTCGCAACGACAATCTGGTTCACGAAGTTGGAAAAGATCGTCTGCATGCTGGCGAGCCAACTTGTTCCAATCGATCCGCTTCCCGATGGGACCGTAATGCCTTGTGCCGCAATCCATGACAGAAGTTGTGGGAGCGTCAGGAATACGACGGTCCACAATACCCACTTTCCAGTTCGTCCATTGACGTGAAAGTTGGTTCCCCCTTCGTGCCGCAGGCTCACTCCGGCGGCGGCCAGCGTGCAGAACGCAGCTGGCACGGCAAGACCGAGCAACAACTGAAGAAGGTCGGAAAGGAATTGCGGCACAGGCATTGCGGGCTCCTTACTGAATGCCTTGCGCTTGAGTGATGAAGCCCTCAGCCATTCGTCCGAGACCGGAGATGACCATGAGAGCAACGCCGGTCACTCCCCAGCCCATGTAGCCGCGGCCGCTCTTGAAGTGCCACCCTGCGACACCGAGACATGCAACCGCGATCACCGGAGCAATCACGTTGCAGCCCCAGTTCACGATGTTTAGCACCGTGCCTTCGACCGTGGTTGCCTGTTGACCTTGCACGGCTTGTCCAAACTGGGGCGCGGTGCCGAGGTTCTGAGCGTTGGCGGCAAGCGGAACGAGGTTGCCGAGGAATATAGCTGCGAGTGCGAACTTGAGGGCAATATGAACCCAGTTCAGCTTCTTAGGGCGATGAGTTGATGTGGCGGATGCTCGAGCAGGCCGCCAGAAAGCCAATGGGGTGGTCATAACGTTTTTCTCCTGTACGCGGCTGCTCGGGGCATCCGTGTGTAGAAGAAAGTGCCGTTACTTCCACACTCCGTCAAATGACGGAACGCTTAAAAGGGGCCAACGCGGCGAATTCCACCGTCCGCAGAAGACAATACGTAAGAAAAATTGAACTGAGTGCGACCTATTGCCACGTCGCGATGCGACTGCATCATCCTCTAAGCTCTGGAAAGACGGCTTGTCACTCTGGCGAACTCGGTCACGAGGAGGACTGACACATCTGGAGTGTCATACGGGCAAATGTAATCTTGATGCAATCGGCTCAGCAATGGGTCAAAGCAGATGCTCGGCCGTAGCATCCGGTGAGAGTGGAAAACACTTTCACTTGAAGAGCAGACCTTTCCCGCGAAAGTCTGGGATCGCTTGCGGCCCAGTAGGGACTTTCCGCCGAACGATGCTTGAGCATTCCGCCTTGATAAGCAACCCTAAAGGTTCAGGTCTTGGTATTTTGTCTCGCGAATGCCGAGCAAGCCGATGATAGTAATCACCGCCGCGGCGCTAAGATAGTAGCCAACGTACTGTAGACCATAGGCCGTGGCCAGCTTAGTTGCGATGTAGGGCGTGAGCGACGCACCGAGGATGCCTGCAACGCTGAAGGCGAGCGAACTGCCGGAGTAGCGGACGGCTGTTGGAAACAACTCCGACAGCACTGTGCCGAGCGGGCCGTAGGTAAGGCCCATCAAAGATAGGCCGAGGATGAGCATCACGAGTGCACCTGTGTGACCGGACTGGAACATCGGTGCGAAGAACAACCCGAAGACCGCGATGCCAAGACTAATGGCGATCATGACCCGCTTGCGTCCGCGCTCGGCAAGCAGCGCGGCGGCAGGAATCGCGAGTGCGAAGAATACGACGCCGATGAGCTGCATCCGAAGAAATTCGTTCTTGCTATAGTGCAAAGCGGACGTGGCCCACGTAAGGGTAAAAACGATCATCACGTAGAAGAGAACGAAGGTCGCCAGGCTAGTAAGCGTGGCCGCTACGAGGACGCCAAAATGATTTCTGACCACCGCGAAAATAGGAACTCTATGGGGCTCGCGACGTTCCATCGCCGCGGCGAAGACCGGAGTTTCGGTGATCGTCAGGCGCACATAGAGACCTAACAGGACGAGTACCCCACTCGCGAGGAACGGCAGCCGCCATCCGAAACTCAGGAACTGCGCAGGGCTGAGCCATTTAGAGATCAGCAGGAAAGTCGCACTCGAAAAGAAGAAGCCGATGGGTGCACCGAGTTGCGGGAACATGCCGTACCAAGCACGCTTGCCGGGTGGAGCGTTTTCCGTCGCGAGCAGGATAGCGCCTCCCCATTCACCGCCAAGACCGATACCTTGACCCGCGCGGCAGAGCGCTAGCAATAGCGAGGCGAGAACGCCCGCTGTCTTGTAAGTTGGCAGCGCGCCGACTGCGAATGTCGATAAACCCATTGTCGATAGCGCAAGAACCAGTGTAGCTTTGCGGCCGACACGGTCACCAAAGTGGCCGAAGAGCGTAGAGCCGATAGGCCTCGCAATGAAGGCAATGGCAAAGGTGGCGAGAGAGGCGAGCGTTGCAGCCGTTGCGTCGCCAGCAGGAAAAAATAGCTTAGGGAAGACTATGACGGCCGCGGTGGCATAAATGTAAAAGTCGAAGAATTCGATAGTCGTACCGACAAGACTGGCGAAGAGCACCTTGGCTGGCGTGTTCAATTGTTTTGTTAGATTGGGCATAGGATGATGTTTACAGCGTCCCGATGAATCCTGTTTCTAGATGTGGTTGCGCCAGCTGTCGTCGTGGCATCTGGGGCTCGTTAAGCAACGACGCTGGGCGCTCGCCGTTCTGAAATGTTGATAAGACAGCGTCGACATACGCGATCGTTCCGCGAAGCATGGTGTCGGTAAATCCCGCGCAATGTGGGGTAATGAGCGTCCTTTCAAGACTGACCAAAGGGTTTGCAGAATTAACGGGCTCGTTTTCAAGAACGTCGAGAGCTGCGGCGCGGAGATGTCCTGTTTCGATAGCGGTCTGCAGTGCCATCTCATCAACCAGGGAGCCGCGGGCGACATTGATGAAGAGTGCACCGGCTTTCATAGTATGAAATAGCGCCCCGTCAAACAGGTGACGATTCTGATTATCGGCACGAAGACAGAGAACGACTATGTCTGCAGTGCGAAGGACTTCCGGGAGATCTTCGAGCGGATGCGGTGCAAAGTCCAAGCCCGCTTTTTTGGGATTTCTGGTTACGACAACCGTATCGCAACCGAAAGGCCTCAATCTTTCTAGAAGTGCACGACCGACGCCGCCGAAACCTACGACACAAACTTTCTTCCCCCCGAGGCCTCGGGCGACTGGAAGTGGGTCAAAAGGTGCGTTGGTCACCGCTGAGAGCGCACCAAGGAGATTACGAGAGAGTGTGAGGATGTTCATGATCACGAACTCCGCGACTGCATCGGCGTTACCAGTCTGTTCGGAAGGAGCATAAGAAACCCAGATGCCTGCCGCGGAAGCGGCTTCACAGTCTATTTGCTCGTATCCCGCCGAAAGAGTTTGGATGAAAGTCAGGTAGCGATATGCAGATAAGTCTTGGCCCGTAAGACGCCCAAGAGTGAGCAACACTTCGCAATTCCTAATGGCAGGAGTGTCGCAATGGACGTCAGTAAGGTAGAACCGATCATTTGGTCTGATCTCCGAGATTTCAAAACAAAATGACTCTGCGAATGCGCGGTATTGCGGGATGGAGTACAGGACGACTTCCAAAACTAATCTCCTAATGGGATGGAAACCAATGTCAGCTCCTTCCGGTTTCTTCGAGAACTCGCCTAAAAGGCGATCTGAACGCGGGTTTGGGGCACCATTAGTAGATGGTTACCAAACGAGAAATGAAGGCATGTTTTCTGCCAAGTTCCTGACGAGTGCGGACAGAAATGCTGGTGGGCAAGTGTGCGTCGTTCCCCCTGACGCTAATCAACGTTCAACGCGAGGGCTGCACAGAGTATCCCAGAGTGCGCAGGTGCGCTCCGAGGCTAAGCTGCAACCAGTCCGAGCTGCGCCGTGAAAAGGCGTCAGTTGCCTATAGCTCCTTGATTTGGTAGAGCTGGCGATAGGAAGAAAATTGCAAGCATAAAGAAGGAAGCGCCTTTGAGTTCCGACCGCACAAACTGCATCAATCGATCAGTCCGATCAACGGAGTGATGGCAGACTTGTTGTAAGCATTGGCTCTTTATAGATCATCAAGGCAGGCGATGTCGAACGTCTAACATTTAAACGCGCATTCCTCTCGGTAATCTCCTAGGCGGCCTCGCGGTCATGCTCAGCTCCATGAATTCCTATGAACAAGAACATGCAGTTGGCGCTCCAGTGTTCGTTCTCCAAAGATCAGAAAATCACTGGATCGACCGGTACTTCAGTCCGGTCAGCATTTCACCGACCGCGAGGCAAGCGCTCTTCGGAAACGACCCAAATGATCTCCATCTTTACGATATAACTAGAGACCGTGAGGAACCTGCTCTCTTGAAAGGGAATCTGACCGAATTAAAGGGTGCAGCCTTCTGTGGCTCCGATTCGCTGGCGCGCCTTGGACGAGCGGGAAGTGGGTCAGGATGGTTCCTTCCGACACCCGGTGGAGAGATGCTCGCTACGATTCCTGACCGTTTTATGCCAACATGCTCCCCCGATGCAAAGGAGATCGCGTATTTTGACGCTGCCGCCCCCGAGAATTCCCTGCTGGTCGGTCTCCCCGGAAAGCTACGCGGCTACAAGCCTGATGGCAAGGGTAACGGCGATGCTGTTCTCGCCTGATAGCGCCTCCTTCTTTTACCTGGCACTGAACAGTGTCGGCGAAGGCTCTTTATCTCCGATCGATTTGACTACCGGCGAATCCCACCTGATTGCTGGCCATCTCGATGTAAGTCTATGCGGTGGTCAGATCGCTTTGTCGCCAGACCAAAAGAGTGTCTACCCCTCTCTTGCTTCGCACGGAGCTCCGAGCAACGAGATGCGCTCACATCGGTATGCGGACCGGTGGTTGAAAATTTCTCAGATGGATCTCGCAACAGGAGACCGGCATCCAGTGGTGGCAACGGCTGGTCGAGACAACTTTGGCCCTGCCGTTGCCGGGAACGCTCTGTACTGGGTGCGTTCCGAGGTGGAAGATTCCATCGTGGCGCTTCCGTCAACGGGCGGGGTTTCGAAGCAGGTCATTGCGGGCGGACAAGTTCCCATGTGGAATCTTGACGGATCAAAAATCGCTTATTTTTTCGGGGATACACGCTTGGCGGACGAGCCGCTTGACATCGATGATGCGGTCGTTGGCGTCAATTCGAAGGGAACACGGAAGACGCAACCATTCATCATTGTCTCCGGATACCACGAGGATTTTCCACCGGCCTGGTCTCCAAACGGAAAGTGGATCGCATTCCATTCCCATCGATCTCCCGCACCCATCGCCTCGTACCACAGCAAGGCAAGTACAGACGATCTACCTTCGCGAAGCCGACGATGTTCATGCTCCGGAGATACGACTGACCGACTTCGGTCTGGAGACGGGACCGGCGTACTGGTCGCCCGATGGCAAGAAGCTGCTGTTCGCGTCATGGGATCGCGGCGGGGCCATGGGTATATCCAAGCTATGGGTGTTCACTGTGGATCCAGAGACGGGCGCCGTCCTCCAAAAAGAGATGCTTCCGCTTACGAGCGATATTCATAGCGTTCGGTGGGCTTCATGGTCTCCCGACGGTAAAGAGATTGGTATTGAGGATGATCGGGGTTATGACAAACGGGTACTGTGGGTTGTCAGTGCAGATGGATCTCATCCTGATAAGATCTTTGATTATGCTTGCACCACATACTGTGGACTCGACTGGTCGCACGATGCTAAAAACATTATCTTTAGCGGACTAGCCGGTAATCTTCTCCAGCTTTTCTCCATACCGCGCGCTGGTGGAGCTCCTCAGCAGTTCACTCATGACTCCGGGAACCTGCTGCATCCGCGGGTTTTACCAGATGGGCACCTGATCGCCCGCACACGTGAGACACAGTGGAAGCAGATTTGGAAACAGTCACTGACCAGCAGATAGATTGACTGCACCGACCTCAAATTTCATAGGCAACTGTGCCGGGGCCGGGATAAAGCTTGGAAGAAAGCTTCATTCGTGCACTCTACACCGACCAACTAGATTCACCCATCACGACCACTCGAGATCGCATTAGAAATGACACGCGCAGTTGCTTTCTGGATAAGCCTTGCTCTTGCATCTCTCAGGGACCAACTCAACCAGCAGTGCTATTCGGAGATCATGGTTCCAATCTACAACTGCTTCGCATCGAGTGAATGGGTGCTGCTTCAGTGATTGGGCGTTCTGTGTAGTGCCACAAAGGAATCGACAATAGGGCGATTTCGCAATTGATCGGCTTCTCTAGCCGTGCGAAATCTGTTCACAAGCTTGACTGCAATCCGCGGCTCATCGACAAATAGAAGCCCCGGCGTTCGTTGCCGGGGCTGAGGGTGTATGCAGCGGACTTGAAGTTCAAGGGGCTTTGGGGTCGATTGGATGAAGAGTGTGCGTATTCTGCTCGCGTTTCGTGAAGACCACATAAATTTTTTTATCCGCTGGCACAGAGACGACCACTTTGTTCGTCACGGCGAGATTCATCAGTTTTGAATCCCCGGCATTCCCCGCGTTTTCAGCGATCCTCTCTCGGATAAGGTCGTCCTCGGAGAAGCTAGAGCTTGTGTTATTGCCTACGATCATCGCAGCTACCGAACCAATGCCGGATGCGGTTCGAACCAGGAAATTTCGTCCGGTATTTTTCCCTGATACGAGTCCTTTGATCGGCGCGAGATCGAGGCCTATGCCCAATGCCTCAATCTTCTCTTTGTCGTCGTCTTTCAAGTCCACTTCGTCGAACCTAACGCTCACCAGACCACTACGATCAGCCTGCTCCAGGTGGCCAATGAACTTAGCCCCTGCTGGTATAACGACCCGATCGCCTACCGCGTACGTATACTGCGCCTCCGCGATAACAGGTGTCTGTACCGCGCTCGATATCTCAGTCGTAAGCTTTGCAAGAATGCGTGTCCCTGGGGCGAAATCCAACACGGGTGTCGTCCCTTCTGGTGTTCCGCTTCTAGAAGAAGAGTCCGTACTCTGCGGAAGATTTCTCACAAATACAAGAGACGGTTCCTTCAGAGCATTCTGTTGTTCTTGCGTTTGGGGTGTTGAAGCTGCCGGGGCGTCGCCGTAGGGTCTAGGCTCTTCCCAGTGCTGTTGCGTATCTGCGAACGAGGGCACGTTGCCGAGATTGCCGTTGAGGGTAGGAACTGGCGGGAGAGAATTCTGGCTAGAGGTCGAGGGCTTGTTGACCGTCGATTTCCCAGAGCTCGCCTTCGTGCGGTTGATGTCATCCGGACCGAGCTGTCCGCTCGAGTTATTCTGTGCCGGACTATGCACCGTGTCCATGACCGGAGTCACGCTGCCCTTTGGGGTCGCGCTCTGTTGTGCAGTATGAGCGAGACTGGAGGCACTCCTTTTCTTTGCCGGTGAATTACCCAGGAACATGGTCAGGGCAAAAAACAAAACTGCAGCAAGAAGACCGCCTCCAATGATCAGAATCTTGTTTCTGTCGGGACTTAGTTTCTCGGCGGTCGCTCGGGTTGCGAATTGCTGCCCAGGTGCGGAAGTTTTAGCCGTCATAGGGGTCGATCGCTCATGGCCCGGGTTCTCTGCCCATGCGGGTTCGGCAGTCTCTTCGAGATCGAGCGGCCCAGGCCGGCGAAGGTTTGAGTTAGTGGTATCGGATTGCATAGCAAATAGTCCTTTCTATCGTCCGTTGGTGGCGATTGGAGGAGTGAACGGAAGCTGAACCAGAACCGGCTTGTCGACCTGATCCGCCTGAGCGATCTGCAGGAACAGTTTTTCTGTTGACTGCTTGAAGTTCGGCCGATCAAAGACAACTACTCCGTCTGCTCGACCTCCAGGTTCTAGGCGTGTCGTGCTCAAACGGTGGTCACTAACCTCAAGCTGGTCAGCAAGGATACCTGCTTTATCTTTCTTTCCCCTCTTCTTTTTGTTGGAGGTCAGACCTGTAATCTGTATTTGCGGTGGCACGATCTCGACCGGCTTATCACTCGCATTGAAAACGGAGTAGGAAATGGCTGTCTGATTGTTCCACTGGCGTATATCGCCAATCGACGTTTTGATTTGCTGACCTTGCCAGAATTTCCAATCAGGGGCGTTGATCGACTTCTGTTGTTCGAACTCTTCGTCAATCGCTGACAGAGCTTTCGACGGATGGGTTCCACTGGGCGCAGAAGGAGGTTCTACCGTGCTGGCGAGAACCGTATCCCCGACTGGGCTTCCGGCGACCACTAAGCTCCGCGGAGAATTGTACTCAAGCAGGAAATCGACAGGCTGAGTCGTGTCCGCACTCTCTCCGTCGCTGATCAACTCGAGAACGACGTGTTGCCCGGACTTTGTTGCGATAAGCAGATCACTCTGCGAACGGGTGCGAACGAGGGGTTTCACGTAGACGTACTCGGGTTCGCCCTCGCTGTGTTCCACTTTGAAGGAGCCTGGGCTGCCGACAACCACTGAAATCACCTCTTCGGGCAGATGGATGATCGACTCGAACTCTGGGCGGAGATAGAGGTGGCTCGGTTTGTTTGAACAGATTCCGGTGATTCTTAGGTGGAGGGTCTGTCTTGGTTAGGCTGCCATGGTTTCTGGCAGGCGGTTGAGGTGGACCTGATTGGGTGTCTTTCCTTTCAGGCT